>RGNC01000001.1 GCA_010029175.1 Synechococcaceae bacterium WB8_1B_136
AGCCCGGTGCCGTGGCGATCGACGGCGACACCGCCTTCGTGGAGTGGGAGATGGGCCTGAAGATCAAGGGGATCGAGTTCATCTATCCCGGCGCCTCTCGGCTGCGCTTCAACAGCGAGGGCCGCATCGCCGACCATCGCGACTACTTCGATTTCGTAGGGCCCACCTTTGGCCCTGTGCCCCTGGTGGGAGGATTCGTGCGCTGGCTCTACGGCCGTTTTGTGGACTGAACCGGCCTGACGGCGGGCCGTGCCGTTGCTACCAGCTAGGAGAGTCGCCGCCCTGCCATGCCCCTTGCCACCGGAGCGCGCCTGCTGCTGCCGGTGCGGCAGTACTACGTGCAGACCGACAGCCGTGTGCCCGGCCAGGCGCCCCGCATGTGCTTCTCCTCCACCTGTGCCATGGCGGTGAAGTATCTGCAGCCGGCCGCTCTGCGCGGCCCCAACGCCGACGACACCTATCTCCACACCGTGAGCCGTTACGGCGACACCACCTCCCCCCAGGCCCAGATCAGCGCCTGCGCGGACTACGGCGTGCTGGCCCGCTTCAGCACAAGCGGTGATCGCGCCCTGCTGGAGCGCGAGCTGCGCAGCGGCTATCCCCTGGCCACCGGCTTTCTGCACCACGGCCCCTCATCCGCGCCCCGCGGCGGCGGCCACTGGATCCTCAGCGTGGGGCTCACCCCTGGCTTCGGCCTGTTCAATGATCCCTACGGCGAGCTCGACACCATCAACGGCGGCTACGTGCGCATCGGCTCCGGCGGCCAGGGCGTGGCCTACAGCTGGCGCCACTGGTTGCCGCGCTGGGAGGTGGAGGGGCCGGGCAGCGGCTGGTGCATGAGTTTCCGCCGCGCCGATGCTCAGGACGAGCAGCTGTAGTGGGACACCCCCCCGGCGTTGAAGAACTCCCGGGGCTTGAGGCGGTCGTACCGGGCCGCCAGCTCCGCCGGTGGTGTCTCGTAGGGATGGCGGAACACCTCCTGCAGCTCCTGGATCAGGCTGAGGTCGCCTTCAGCAGCTCTCTGATAGGCCGGTGCCACCAGCCACTCGCGCCAGGTGATGGCGGGGTTCACCCGTTGCATCGCTGCGGATGGGGCGGTGCGGGCGGTCCGCCAGCGTTGCAGCCAGCCGTGCCAACGGGCATCCAGCTCCGCAGTGCTGGGTTGATAGAAGCTCTCCTGGAGCGGGGCGAGGTCGTCCGGAATGGTCGAGAGCCTGCGGAAGAAGATCGTGAAATCGGCCCTGGAGGCGAGCAGCAGCCCCAGCAGCTCGTTCACCAGGGCGGCGTCGTAGCTGCTCAGGCCGAGCTTGCTGGCCCACATCGCTTCAAGGGCGTTCTGCATCGCTTCGGCGAAGCCCTCACGGATCTGATCCAGCCGCGCCAGGGCTTCCGGGTGATCGGTGAGCAGCGGTCGCAGGGCGGTCCAGAACATCTGGTAGTTGGCCTCGGCCGCCGCCGGCTGGTTGAAAAAGGAGAAGTGCTCGCCGCCACCGGTCCACGGCTGGAAGCGGGGATCGAACAGCTCGCAGAAGCCGAAGGGGCCGTAGTCGAGCGTGAAGCCACCGGCGGCGCAGTTGTCGCTGTTGAAGTTGCCCTGGCAGTAGCCCACCCTGATCCAGTGGGCCACCAGGTGGGTGAGCCGCCCGCGGAACAGCCGCGCCAACTCCAGCACCTGCTCGCTGAACGCAAGGCTCGGATCAATCTCCAGGCGGTAGTTGCGCTCGATCAGGTGGGCCACGATCATCCGCAGTTCCTCCCGCGCCCCCGGATGGGCCTCCCGGCGCACGCGGCGGGCAAACAGCTCCAGCTGCCCCACCCGCAGGAACGAGGGCGCCACCCGTGTGCTGATCGCCACCGGGTTGTCCACCAGGATGTCTGGATCGAACGACTGGGAGTTCGGTGAATACCAGGGCCGGCGCACGGTTTCCGCGCGCGACGCAAACAGCGTCAACGACCGGGACGTGGGCACCCCCAGCGCATGCATCAACTCCTGGGCCAGAAATTCGCGCACGCTGGAGCGCAGCACCGCCCGCCCATCCGCGCCGCGGCAGTAGGGCGTGGGGCCACCGCCCTTGAGTTGCAGCTCCCAGCGCTGGCCGTGGAACAGGCCTTCAAAAACGGAGATGGCCCGGCCATCGCCGTAGCCGTTGCCGGTGCCGAAGGGGCACTGTTGGATGTATTCCGTGCCGTAGATCGAGAGGGCATAGCCGGTGGACCAGCCGTAGGGGCGCATCGGCTCCCGGGCCACGCTGATGTCGCCGGAGAACAGGCGGCGGAACTGCTCATTGTGGGCGAGGGCCTCACTCAGGCCCAGTTCCTGGAACAGGCTGCGGCTGTGGGCCACGTACTGCGCGGCCGGCAGCGGTGTGGGCGTCACCGGCACGTAGTGGCCGGAGAACACCTGGCGGGGCCGGTGATCCTGGCCATCGGCTGTCGCCTCGGGGTCTGGCCGCAGCGAATCCAGCAGCGAGTAGTCGGCCCGTTGGGCGAAGTCGGCGAAGGATGTGATGGCGGGCATGGCGCTCCTCAGGTCTGCACCTGCAGCTGTCGCAGTTGCGCCAGCACCTCCTGGCTGTGGCCGCTCGGGCGCACGGCGGTCCAGCGGGCCCGCAGGATGCCGTTGGGGTCGATCAGGAAGGTGTGGCGCTGGGAGAAGGGTGCGATCCAGCTGCCGTAGGCCTTGCTCACCCGGCCGCCGGGATCGGAGAGCAGCGGGAAGGCCAGGGCCTCGCTGCCGCAGAAGCGGCTGTGGGAGTCGGCGTCGTCGGCGCTGATGCCCACCACGGCGGCACCGGCTTGGCGGAAGGCTTCGAGATCCCGCTGGAAACCGCGCGCTTCAAGGGTGCAGCCCTCCGTGAAATCGCGCGGATAGAAATAGAGCACCAACCACTGGCCGGCGAAGTCGGACAGGCCAAGGGTGGCCTCGATCGCCTCACCGCTGGCATCGGGAGCCACGCCGCCAAGGCTGAAGTCCGGAGCCGCCTGATCCAGCTCCGGCAAGGTGCCGCCAATGGCAAGGGCCTGCGGCGGAAGCGCCAGCAGGCCCAGGGTGGTGATGCCGAGGCCGCGCAGCAGCTGGCGTCGGTTCATGGCTGATAGGCGCGGAGTGCGCTTCAGATCCTGGCCAGGTTGATGCCGAGTTCCTTGGCGTAGGCACCCAGACCCTTCTTCTGGATCGTCTTGAGGGCGCGGGTGGACACGCGCAGCTTCACGAAGCGGTTGCCCTCGGCCCACCACAGCCGGCGCTCCTGCAGGTTCACCTGCTGCAGCTTCTTGGTGCGCACGTGGGAGTGCGAGACGGCCATGCCGTTGTTGGCGCGCTTGCCGGTGAGCTGGCAGACCCGGGACATGACCTTCAACCAAACGAAACAGCGTGGCCATAAGCCACTGGCGGATCGTATCAAACAGGGGATCCCCCACCGGCAAAGCCGGGAACCCTTGCAGCAGGGCTTCGCCCTGTTCCCCTCTGCCTAGCGTTGTGCCATGGGCCTCATCCGCGCCAGCGTCACCCTGCTGAATCCCACCGAACCGGGCCTGCACGGCCTGGAGGTGTCGGCCCTGGCCGATTCAGTTGCTGTGCACCTCTGCATCCCCGAGCATCTGGCTCTGCAGCTGCAGCTGCGGGAACTGGAGCGCCGCGAGGTGGTGCTGGCCGATGGCCACCGCCGCTCCGTTCCCTACATGGGCCCGGTGGAGGTGCGCTTTGCCAACCGCCGCTGCTTCACCGGCGCGATGGTGCTGGGCGATGAGGTGCTGCTCGGTGCCATCCCGATGGAGGACATGGACCTGGTGCTGCAACCGCAGCTCCAGCAGCTCACCGTGAACCCCGCCAGCCCGAACCTTCCCACCAGCCTCGCCAAATGACGAGCCGAGGCTCAGGCCAGCCGTTCTCCTGAGGCGCTGCTGAAGCGCAGTTCGTCATCCGGCTTCCAGGTCACCTGCAGCTGCTCGCCGGGAGTGAGGTCCGCCGCCGCCAGCAGCAGCAGTTCGCCGCGGCTGGTGTCCAGCCAGAGCAGCTGCTGGCTGCCCTGCCACTCGCGCCGCAGCAATCGCGCCGGCAGCCCGCCGCTCTCCACCAGGCGCAGCTGTTCGGGGCGAATGGCCAGTTGCACGCCGGCTTCGCCGGCCAGCAGGTTGATGCCGGGGCGGCCGAGGAAGCGGGCCACGAACAGGTTGGCGGGGCGGTGATACAGCTCCTGGGGGGTGCCCACCTGCTGCAGCACACCGCCCTCGAGCACGGCGATGCGATCGGCCAGACCCATGGCCTCCTGCTGGTCGTGGGTCACGTGGATCACCGGGTGGCCGGCGCGGTGCAGCAGGGCGCGCAGCTCCGGCCGCAGCTGATCGCGCAGCTGGGCATCGAGATTGCTCATCGGCTCATCCAGCAGCATCAGCCGCGGCTGCCGCAGCAGGGCCCGCGCAAGGGCCACCCGCTGGCGCTGGCCGCCCGAGAGCTGGGCCGGCCGGCGCCGCTCCAGGCCCTCCAGCTGCAGCAACGCCAGCACCTCGGCGATCCGCCGCCGCCGTTCCGGCGCCGGCACGCGCCGCACCTCCAGCCCCAGCTCCAGGTTGGCCAGCACGCTCAGGTGCGGATAGAGGGCATAGCTCTGGAACACCATCGCCACCTGCCGCTCACCCGCCGGGCTGTGGGTCACGTCCTCCCCGTCCAGCCGGATGCGGCCGCCGCTCACCGGATCGAGCCCCGCCAGCAGCCGCAGGGTGGTGGTCTTGCCGCAGCCACTCGGGCCCAGCAGCGCCAGGCTTTCGCCCGGCGCCACCGACAGGCTGAGCCCATCCAGCAGCAGGCGATCGCCGACGCGGCGGCTCAGCTGTTCGCAGTGCAGTCCGGCTGTGGTCATCCCTTCACCGCCCCCTGGGTGAGGCCGCTCACGATCTGGCGCTGGAACACGAGCACCAGGGCCAGCAGCGGCAGTCCGCCGAGCACCGTGGCCGCCGCAAACGCCCCGTAGGGCACCGCATACACCGAGGAGCCAGCGATGCGGGCCATGGCCACCGGCAGGGTGAGCAGGTCATTGCGGCTGATCCAGGTGAGGGCGATCGGGTACTCGTTCCAGCTGAACAGGAACACCAGGATCGCCGTGCTGGCGATGGCCGGCGCCAGCAGGGGCAGCAGCACCCGGTGCAGCCGCTGCCAGAGGTTGAGGCCCTCCAGCCGCGCGGCATCCTCCAGTTCAGCCGGGAGATCGGCAAACGCCGCCCGCAACAGCAGCACTGCCAGCGGCAGCGACAGGCCCGCATAGGGCAGGGCCAGCGCCAGCAGCTGGTTGCCCCAGCTCAGGGCCCGTGCCAGCTCCAGCAGGGCCAGGAACAACAGCACGTAGGGAAACATCGCCGCGGCCAGCAGCAGCAGGCTGATGCCACCCCGCAGGGCCGGGCGCTGCCGCTGCAGCCCATAGGCGGCCGGGATGGCCAACAGCAGCGTCAGCCCCGTGCTGGCGGCCCCCACCAGGCAACTGTTGAACAGATAGCGCCAGAAGGGCGGATCCCCCTGCAGCACCTGGCGGTAGTTGGCGAGGGTCCAGCCCTGCAGCCAGGCCGATGGCCCCTGCAGCACCAGCGCCTCCGGCGTGCGCAGGGAGGTGAGCAGCTGCCAGAGCAGGGGCAGCAGGCTCCAGGTGAGGGCCGCCAGCAGCGGCAGGGCGGTGGGCATGGCGCCTCGGGCGGCTGATCTCATGGCGCCATCTCCGCCAGGCGGCGGCGCAGGGCCTGCGCCAAGAGCACCAGGGCGCTGAGGCCCAGCACCACCGCGAACATGCCCAGCATCAAGGTGGCCGCGTAGCCGAAATCGAGGAAGCGCATCGCGTTCAGGTAGGCGTAGAGCGCCAGGCTTTCGGTGCTGCTGGCCGGCCCGCTGCCGGTGAGCACCTGGATCAGATCGAACACCCCCAGGGCCTGGGCCAGGCGGAACAGGGCCGCCAGCAGCAGGTAGGGCGCCAGCAGGGGCAGGGTGAGCCGGCGCAGCCGTTGCCAGGGGCCGGCCCCCTCCAGCCGGAGCGCCTCCTCCAGCTCGCTGGGGATCGCCTGCAGACCCGCCAGCAGCAGCAACGCCACGAACGGCGTGGTTTTCCACACGTCCGCCAGCACCGTGAACAGCCAAGTGGTGGCGGGCTGTGAGAGGAACCCGTATGCCGGCAGGCCGAGGCTCTGCAGCAGGCCGTTCAGCGGCCCGAAGGGATCGTTGAGGATCCAGCGCCAGCCCAGGGCCATCACCGTGGTGGGCAGCGCCCAGGGCAGCAGCACCACGGCGCGCACCAGGCCGCGCCGCGGTAGGGGCCGGTGCAGCAGCAGCGCCAGGGCCAGTCCCAGCAGCAGTTCCAGCGCCAGAGAGAGGCCGGCAAAACGCAGGGTCTGGGCGGCGTCCTGCCAGAAGCGCCCATCGGCCAGCAGCCGCTGCCAGTTGGCGCCGCCGTTGGGCACCGGCACCAGCCCCGTGAGCACCGAGCTGGCCTGCAGGCTCAGCCAGCCGTAGCGCAGCAGCGGCCAGAGGAACACGCCCGCCACCAGGGCCAGGGCCGGAAGCAGCAGCAGGATCGCCATCTCAGGCCCCCGGAGCGGCAGCCCGCAGCAGCAGCGTGCTCTGGCGCTGGGCCTCGGCCATGGCAGCCTCCGCGCTGCCGGAGCCGCTGATCAAGCCCGAGAGCTGGCGCTGCAGCACATCGCTCAGCTGGGCATAGAGCGGCGTCAGTGGCCGCAGGGCCGTGCACTCCAGGGCCTGGCGCAGCACCGGCAGCAGTGGCAACTGCTCCTGCAGCTGGGGATCGTCGAGCAGCGACTGCCACACCGGGGTGTAGCCGAAGCGCACCGCCAGATCCCTGCTGGTGGCTTCGCTGGTGAACCAGCGCATCACCGCCGCCGCCTGTTGAGGATGCGCGCTGCCCTTCAGCAGCGAGAAGCCCCAGCTGCCCTGGGTGCCGTTGCCCAGGCTCACCACCCCCACCCGGCCGGCCACGACACTGCCAGGCTTCTGCAGTTCAGCCCAGGCATAGGGCCAGTTGCGCATGAACGCTGCCTGCCCAGCGCCGAAGATCTGCAACGATTCCGACTCCGAGATGTTCGCCACCGCATCGGGCGTGACACCGCTGCGCACCAGCCCCCCCAACCAGCCAGCCGCCGCGATTGCCTCCGGACTGTCGAGGTCGGACTGGCGATCGTCTCCGAGGCGGAGCCAATGGCCACCGAAATCGCGCAGCACCTCCAGGAACACACAGCTCAGGCCCTCGTATTGGCGCCCCTGCCACACGTAGCCCCAGGGCACCACACCACGGCGCTGCAGATCCGCCGCCGTGGCGGCCAGCTCCTGCAGGGATTTGGGCGGCGCGTCCATCAGATCCGTTCGCCAGTAGAGCAGGCCCATGTCCGCCAGCAGCGGCAGCCGCCAGAGGTGGCCGCCGAACGTATTGCCAAGCTGGGCGCCGGGTGCCATGCCCGCCAGGGCGTTGTCGCCCAGCAGGGGCTCCAGCGGCTCCAGCCAGCCGGCGGCGGCGTATTTGGGCGTCCAGGTGACGTCCATCAGCAGCAGGTCGTAGGGGGTGTCCCCCAGCAGCAGGCTGCTGATCGCCAGATCCGAGAGGGCCTCGGTGTCCAGCGGGCCACGGGTCACGGCGATCTGCAGTTCGCGGTGTTCGCGGTTGAAGGCCGCCACCAGGGGTGCCGTGGCATCGGCGAACGGCGCCGGCATCAGCACCGACACCTCCACCGGCCGAGGCCAGGCCCATACGACCAGACCCACGGCAGCCCAGAGCAGCAGGGCCAGTGCGCCGGGGGCCAATAGCCCTCGCAGGCGGGGGCGTTGGATCAGGAGCCGAGGGCGAGCCGGCAAGCGATCAGAGGCTGCGCTCCATCAGCTTGCCCATCAGATCGCCACTGCGCTGCTGGAACCCGGCCAGCTGGTTGGGGTCCAGGCCACCCACCGCCAGCCGGGCCATTTCGTACACATGACGGGTGAGGTCCTCCGCCAGCTGCTGGCTGGGGGAGGCGCCACCACCGGCGCCGGTGATCACGGAGCCGGCCGAGAGCTTGAGCAGACCCTCCACCAGCGGGTGCTTGCGGTTCACCAGCAGCACGTGGTGATCGGGCAGGCCCGGCAGGCGCTGCTCCATCAGGGCGCCCATGTCGTTGATGCGGCGCATCTGCTCCGGCAGCAGGATCAGGGCGGCGGGGGCGTTGTCACCCTTCAGGGCCTGCACCTGAATGGTCACCTTGTCGTTGGCCAGGGCGCCCTTGAACAGCTCGCGCAGCTTCTCGGAGCTGTCCTTGCCGTCGGCATCGGCCAGTTCGCTCTCTTTCTCCTGCAGCGAATCGTCGAGTTCGCTGTCCACCCGCTGGAACTTCAGCTCCTCGTGGCGGTATTCCAGCCAGGGGATGAACTGGGTGTCGATGAAGGTGTCGGCCAGCAGCACCTCAGCCCCCTGGCCCTTCCACAACGCCAGCGGCCCGGCCTGGCCCGCCTCATCGGTGCAGTAGAGGATGCGCTTGTCGTTGTCGCTGCTCAGGCGTGAGCGGTAGCCGGCCAGGGTGGTGAAGGCCTTGCCGTTTTCAGCGGGGATCGGATCAAGACTCTGCCCTTCGGCGGGTTCGCCCTCCATGGCGGCCGCAGTGGTGCCGAACAGCACCAGATCGGCCACCTGCTCGGCGAACTTGTCGTCCTCCATCGCACCGATCTTGATGAACGGGGCCAGCGATTCCCAGATCTCCGCGTAGCGCTTGGGCTCATCGCGTTGCAGCTGCTTGAGGCGGTCGGCCACCTTCTTGGCCACGAAACCTCCGATGGAGCGCACCCGCCGGTCGGTCTGCAGGGCCGAGCGGCTCACGTTCAGGGGGATGTCGGGCGAATCGATCACGCCCCGCAGGGGCAGCAGGTAGCGGGGCACCACCTCCTTGATCGAGTCGCTCACGAACACGTTGTTGCAGTAGAGCTTGATCTCGCCCTTCTCCCAATCGGCCCGGCCGGTGAATTTGGGGAAGTAGAGGATGCCCTGCAGGTTGTAGGGATAGTCGGTGTTCAGGTGCACCCAGAGCAGCGGGTCCCCCTGGAAGGGATAGAGGTAGCGGTAGAGCTCGATGTAGTCGTTGTCGCTCAGATCCCGGGGGCTCTTGCGCCAGGGGGATTCCCGTTTATTCACGGTTTCACCCTCCAGCTGCACCTCCACCGGCAGGAAGTCGCAGTAGGTGGTGATCAGGGTGCGGATGCGGGCCGGCTCGATGTACTCCAGCTCCTCCTCCATCAGGTGCAGGATCACATCGGTGCCGGGCTCGCTGCCGCCTCGCTGCCCTCACGGGCGCTCAGGGTCACCAGCTCCACCTGCTTCGCCACCATGAAGCTGGAGTAGAAGCCCAGGCCGAAGTGGCCGATGATCGCGTCGTCCTCGCTCTTGTACTTCTCCAGGAAGTCTTCGGCGCTGGAGAAGGCCACCTGGTTGATGTAGCGCTTCACCTCATCGGCGGTCATGCCGATGCCGTTGTCGGAGATGGTGAGCGTGTTGGCTTCGCGATCGATGCGGATGCTGATCCGCCCCTCAGACCCCTCGCTGCAGTCGCCGGCCATGGCCGCCATGCGGCGCTTGCTGATGGCATCCACGCCGTTGCTCACCAGCTCCCGCAGGAACACCTCGTGGCCGCTGTAGACGGCCTTCTTGATGATCGGGAAGATGTTCTCGGTGTGGATCTGGATCTGACCCTGCTCGGCCTGCAACACCACAGCGTTCAACGCAACGTGGCCCCAGATTCCCCCGAGCCGGGGCGGGCCGCCAAGGGGCCTCCATGGGCAGGAAACCGCCCTCCGCTGCTGGCCTGCAACGCTCCATAGGATCTGCCCAATGCGCGCCCCATCCCATGGCCAGCCAGTGGCAGAACTTCCTCGGGAACCTGGGGCAATGGCGCGGCTCCTTCACCGGCATCAGCCCCGATGGGGCGCTGCTCAAGCACACCCCGTCGCTGCTGACGCTTGCGCCGGGCGAGACCGACGCCGCCGGCGCCATCACGATGGTGCGGTTCGGCCTGCAGCGCTTTGAGGGGGGCGACACCACCGCAGCCCCCAGCAGCGATCTGAGCCAGGAGTACCGCAGCCTGGGCAAGCAGGTGGTGTTTTTCGACTCCGGCAGCTTCTGCAAGGGCTCGCTGCAGTTGGCCCCGGGCACGGTGTTCGGCGCTGAATTCGGCTTCATCCAGGGCGATCGCCGCCACCGCCTGGTGCTGCTCTACAGCGAGGCCGGCGCCCGCGATCAGCTGGTGCTGATCCGGGAGTTCCGGGTCGGCAGTGCCGCGTCTGAGCATGCGCCGCTCACGGCGGAGCAGCTGCAGGGGGCCTGGCGGGGCAGCAGTGCCACGATCAGTTCCGACTGGCCCGAGCCGGACTGTGGCCCCGGAGAGGCGGTGTTCGGCCCCGAGAAGCTGCAGGCCCTGCAGTGGCTGCCGGATGGCGGTTACGTGCGCTGGCCGAAGCAGGTGAGCCACCGCCAGGCCTTCAGCGTCGAGGCGGGCTGGCTCACGGCCCCGAACCGACTGGAGCGCCTCATCCGCCGCTACGACGCCAGCGGTGCCTGGCTGTCAGCCACCCAGGAGCTGCTCAGCCGGTAGAGCAACAGGGCCGCTGCCGGGCCGCCGCTGCTCAGCTGGCCCGCTGCAGCTCTGGCTTTTCCTCCGGCAGGATTGCCCCCGCCACAGGACACACCTGCAGGCAGATGCCGCAGTCGATGCAGGTGTCGAAATCGATCCAATAGAACGCCGTGCCCTTGGCGTTGGCGCCGGCACCGGGGTTGATGCAGGCCACGGGGCAGGCATCCACGCAATCGGCCACACCCTCACAGACGTCGGTGACGATCGTGTGGGCCATGGCTGGAAGCGCCTTGAGGGTGCTGTGATCCTAGGCAGTGGCCTGGGGCAACCACAGGGCGCCGGCGCAGCCCCGTTGTGCGGCGATCGCCTGGGCTTCCAGTTCGCTGCCGCAGGGCTGATTGAGCAGTTCGGCCGGCTGACCCTCGGCGTGGAGTTGTTCCAGCCGATCCAGGGCTCCGGCCAGCTGGGCGGCATCGCCATAGGCCACCAGGGTTGGTGCCTGGCGGGCAGGGCCGCTGCTGTCGGTGCCCAGCAGCTCCCGGACGGCCTCCACCTGAACGCCGAAACCCATGCCGCCACTGGGGCCTCCGAAACGCGACACCAGGGCGTCGTAGCGGCCACCGCTGGCGATCTCCAGCGGGGCATGGGCCCCCTGGCACACCAGCGTCAGCACCAGCCCGTCGTAGAGGTCGAAATGGGGTTGGAAGCTCGGGTCGAGCTGAATCACCACCCCCTGAGCGGATGCCGTGGGGGCAATGGCCTGGAGCGTGGCGGCCAACTGATCCAGCAGGCTGCAGGGGCCGAGCTGCTGCTCCAGCTGATACAGCACGGGCCCGGGCTCCCCCCGCAGCCGCATCAGCAGCTGCAGGCTCTGCCGTTGCTGCTGCGGCAGGTCCAGGCGCTCCAGGGCCAGGGGATCGAAGCTGGTGAGGGCCTGCCGCACCGCCGTGCGCTGGGGCGCCGGCACCTGATCCAGCAGGGCCGACAGCACGCCGTGGTGGCCCAGCAACAGCCGCGGCTGGTGGGCCTGATCAATGCCCAGGCTGCGCAGGCAGGCCAGCAGCAACCGCAACAGTTCCGCGTCGTCGGCGCTGGAGGCATCGGGCCCGCCCAGCAGTTCCACGCCGCTCTGCAGGCGCTCGTCGATGCGCTGGTTGCCGCCATCGGAGATGCCGCAGCGGAACACCGTGCCACAGCTCCACAGCCGCAGGGGGCGTGGCTGGGAGGCCATACGGGTGCAGGCCGCCCGGGCGATCGAGGCCGTCATCTCCGGCCGCAGGCCCAGGGGATCGTCGGCTGCCAGGCGCACCAGTTCGCGGCCATCGATGCCGCCGCCGGCCTGGAGCGTTTCCAGCCGCTCCACCGTGGGTGGCGCCACCTCCTCGTAGCCCCAGAGCCGGTAGACCCCCGCCAGCAGATCGCACAGGCGGCGGTTGGCATCCACCTCCCGCGGATTGCGATCCCTGGCTCCGGCAGCGGGTTGCAGGGCCATGGAGGGGAGAGCAGGCGGAATGGGGCGATCCTATGGAGCGATGGCCGCTGCCTCCCCATCCAGCTCCGGCGCTCCGAAACAGGCACCGGCAAGGGGCCGACAGGCGGCCAGGCCCTCCATCAGCGGCTGGCGCAGGCCGGGAGTGCAGGCGATCAGGCGTCCCTCCGCCAGGCTGGCCGGGCTGCCGTCGTAGGCGCACACCACCCCTCCGGCCTGTTCCACCAGCACGATCCCCGCCGCCAGATCCCAGGGGGCCAGGCCCCGCTCCCAGTAGCCGTCGAGCCGACCCGCCGCCACGAAGGCCAGGTCCACCGCGGCGGCTCCGGCCCGTCGCACGCCACGGGTGCGGTGGGTGAACCAGGCGAATTCGGCGTAGTTGTTGTCGAGCCTGGTGTGGCGGTCGTAGGCGAAGCCGGTCACGAGCAGGGAGCTGGCGAGCTCCTCGCAGCCGCTCACCTGGATGGGGCTGTCGTTGCACCAGGCCCCCAGGCCGGGGGCGGCCCAGTAGAGCTGATCCAGGGCCGGCACGGCCAGGGCCCCCAGCAGGGGCAGGCCATTGCACGTGAGCCCGATGGAGGTGCCAAAAAAGGGATACCGGTGGGCGTAGTTGGTGGTGCCATCCAGGGGGTCAACGCACCACTCGAGGGCTGAACCCTTCCCGGCGCGCCGACCGCTCTCCTCGGCCAGCACCCCGAGGCCCGGAGCCTCGCGCTCCAGCACCGCCAGAACGGCCTGCTCCGCCGCCACATCCGCCTCCGTGACCAGATCGCCGGCGCGCCCCTTCTCGCGGATCTGCTCCAGCTGGCCGAAATGGCGCATCAGCACCGCCGCACCGGCCTGGGCCGCCGTACGGGCCACAACCAGCAGCCGTTCCAGTTCCGCCGGGGCCAGCCCCGAATCCTGCAGGGCCCGGGCCGAGAGGCAGAGGGAAGAGGCAGACGTCATTCGTCGTCGAGGGGGAGGCCTGGACGCACCTTGCCACGGGCGAAGTGACGGCCGAACTGCAGCTCGTACACCTCGTCTTCATCCTGGGTCTCCACCTCCAGGGGGCCGGTGGCACGGGCCACGCACAGCAGGCCGTAGCCCTGGCGGCGGATCTCGCGGGAGAGGCCCAGGGCCTCCCGCTGATCGATGTCGCCCTTCAGCACCCGCACAGCGCAGGCTGTGCAGCAGCCATTACGGCAGCTGAAGGGAAGAGGCTGCCCCTGCTCCTCAAAACTGCGCAGGATGTACTCGCCTTCAGGCACCGAGACCTGCAGGGTGCGGCCCTGCTGACGCCAGTGCACGGTGATCGGGAAACTGCGGCTCGGGATGTTGCTCATGGCTGAGATCCAGCGAGGGCAAGGGCGACTGCTACATTCTCACCGTTGCCCCGCGCAGCCGCGTTGTCTGTCTGATCACCCGCGATCGACCTCGGCAACGCTGCGAAAAGCCCCTCACGGAGAGGTGGCCGAGTGGTCGAAGGCGCAGCACTGGAAATGCTGTATAGGGGCAACTCTATCGAGGGTTCGAATCCCTCCCTCTCCGTTGCACCAGCCGCCCATGGGCGGCTTTTTTGTTGTCTGTTGAGTCCATCGCGGGGGCGTGGCTGCAGCGCTTGGGCCCGTTAGCCTGGACACTTCACGTGGGATTCCCCAGGGCCAGACATCTGATGGGGTGCGAGATGCGGTGCGAGCAGATGGGGCGGCGGTCGTGGCGCGCATAGTTGGCATCGATCTTGGAACCACCAACTCGGTGGTGGCGGTGCTGGAGGGTGGTCGCCCCCAGGTGATCGCCAGCGCCGAGGGCGGCCGCACCACCCCTTCCGTGGTGGGTTTCAGCAAGGACCAGGAGTTGCTGGTGGGGCAGCTGGCCCGGCGGCAACTGGTGTTGAACCCCCGCAACACCTTCGCCAACCTCAAGCGCTTCGTGGGGCGCCAGTGGGATGAGCTCGATGAGGGCAGCCTCACCGTGCCCTACAGCATCCGCGCCAACGATCAGGGCAACGTGCGCGTGGTGTGTCCAGCCACGGAACGGGAGTACGCCCCGGAGGAGCTGGTGGCCAGCATCCTGCGCAAATTGGTGGACGACGCCAGCACTTATCTCGGCGAGCCGGTGGAAGCGGCGGTGATCACCGTGCCCGCCTACTTCAACGACGCCCAGCGCCAGGCCACCCGCGACGCCGGTCGGCTGGCGGGCATCAGCGTGGAGCGGATTCTCAACGAGCCCACCGCGGCGGCCCTGGCCTACGGCTTCGATCGCAGCACCGTGAAGCGGGTGTTGGTGTTCGACCTGGGCGGCGGCACTTTCGACGTTTCGGTGCTGCGCATCGCTCAGGGCGTCTTCGACGTGAAGGCCACCAGCGGCGACACCCAGCTGGGCGGCAACGACTGGGATCGGCGCATCGTGGACTGGCTGGCCGATGCCTTCCAGAAGGAGCACGGCCTGGATCTGCGCCGCGACCGCCAGGCCCTGCAGCGGCTCACCGAGGCGGCGGAGAAGGCCAAGCAGGAGCTGAGCGGCGTGCAGAGCACCCCCATCTCCCTGCCCTTCATCGCCACGGGGGCCGAGGGCCCCCTCCACATCGAAACCACGCTCGAGCGGGCCTGCTTCGAAAGTCTGTGCCCCGATCTTCTCGATCGCCTGCTGCGCCCCGTGCAGCGGGCCCTGCGGGATTCGGGGCTGGCGCCGGAGGACATCGACGACGTGGTGCTCGTGGGCGGCTCCACCCGAATGCCGATGGTGCAGCAGATGGTGCGCACCTTGATTCCGCTGGAGCCCTGCCAGTCGGTGAATCCCGATGAAGTGGTGGCGATCGGCGCCGCGGTGCAGGCCGGCATCCTCACCGGCGAGCTGCGGGATCTAATGCTCAACGACGTCACGCCGCTGTCGCTGGGGCTGGAGACGATCGGTGGGGTGATGAAGGTGCTGATCCCCCGCAACACGCCGATCCCGGTCCGCAAGAGCGATGTGTTCAGCACCTCCGAGGCCAACCAGAGCTCCGTGGAGATTCACGTGCTCCAGGGGGAGCGCCAGATGGCGGAGGGCAACAAGAGCCTGGGTCGCTTCCGCCTCTCCGGCATTCCGCCGGCCCCCCGCGGGGTGCCCCAGGTGCAGGTGTCGTTCGACATCGATGCCAATGGTCTGTTGCAGGTGTCGGCCACCGACCGCACTACCGGCCGCCAGCAGAGCGTGAGCATCCAGGGCGGCTCGAACCTCAGTGAGGAGGAGATCAACCAGCTGATCGCCGAAGCGGAGCGCAAGGCCAGCGAGGATCGGCGCCGGCGGGCCGAGATCGATCGCCGCAACCGAGCCCAAACCCTCGTGGCCCAGGCGGAGCGCCGCCTGCGCGATGCCGCCCTGGAGCTGGGGCCCTACGGCGCCGAGCGGCAGCAGCGGGCTGTGGAGATCGCCATGCGCGATGTGCAGGATCTGATCGCCGACGACCGCGGCGATCTGGGGGAACTCGATCTGGCCGTGAGCCAGTTGCAGGAGGCGCTGTATGGGCTCAACCGCCGCCTGGCCAGCGAGCGCAAGGTGGACACGAACCCCCTGCAGGGCCTCAAGAACACGCTCGGTTCCCTCAAGGACGAACTGTTCGCTGACGACGACTGGGATGAGTGGGACCGGGGCGGCCGCAGCCGCGATCCCTGGGCAGAACCCTCCTGGTCCGCGGCCCGGCAGGACCGCCGCAGCGTGGACGCCCCCCGTTGGGATCATCCCGGCTGGGGGGATGCCCCCCGATGGGAGCAGCCCAGCTGGGAGGAGGCGCGCTCCCGGCCCCCAGGGCCCGAGCGGGAACCGGAATCCTCCTATCCCGAGCGGCGCTATGGCGTACCCACCCGCCAGCGCTCCGCAGCCCTCAACGACGATCCATGGGCTGAGGACTGACGCCTGTGAGTCCGAATCACTGGGCGGTTCTCGGCCTCGAGCCCGGGGCCGACGCCACCAGCCTCAAGCGGGCCTTCCGCCAGCAGGCGCGCCGCTGGCATCCCGACCTCAACGGCAATGACCCCCACGCGGAGGAGCAGTTCAAGGCCGTCAACGAGGCCTATGCGGTGCTCAGCGACCCCCGCCGCCGCCAGCAGTGGGAGGCGGGGCTGGAGGGCGACGAGGCGGCCCAGGCTGGCCTTGATCCCTTCGCCACGGGATTCCCGGAGTTCGACGACTACCTCGATGCCCTGTTCGGCGGCCGTTCCCCCAGGCGCCGCGGTGGGGATGTGGAGCAGGAGCTGCATTCAGCCGAACAGCACCGAACCGCCGAGCCCCCCCGCGGCGGTGATGTGACCCCCGCGCCACCGCCCCCCCCGCCGGTGGTGGCCAGCGGGGATGTGGAATCCCTGGTGCAGCTCACCCCTGAGCAGGCGCTCCATGGCGAGCGGGTGGAGGTGGAGCTCAGCGATGGCACCGTGGTGGAGGTGTGGACCCCTGCCATGGCGGGCGATGGCTGGCGGTTGCGCTTGCCGGGGCTCACCCCGGGCGGTGGGGATCACTTCCTGCAGTTACAGGTGCGCACGGCCGAGGGCCTGCGCATCGATGGGCTGCGGGTGCTCTATCAGCTCGATCTCTCCCCCGCCGATGGGGCCCTGGGCTGCGCGGTGGTGGTGCCCACCCTCGATGGCCCGGTGCAGCTGCGCATCCCACCAGGTTCCTCCAGCGGTCGGCTGTTGCGCCTGCGGGGCCGGGGCCTGGAACGGGGCCAGGAGCGCGGTGATCAGCTGGTGGAGATCCGCCTGGTGGTGCCCCAGGCCCTCACCGAGGCCGAGGAGGCCCTTTACGGCCGTCTCCAACAGCTGGCCGCGGAGTTCGGCGATCAGTGAGACACTGGCGCCTGTCCCAATGGTCAACCATGGCGGTGCACGTCCTGCTCTTCGACGCGGGGAGCGAGAACGAGGGCATCCACTCCCTTGAGCTCCAGGGCACCACGGTGGTGCTGCTGTTTGAAGACAGGGACGATGCCGAGCGCTACGCCGGCCTGCTGGAGGCCCAGGATTTCCCGTTGCCCACGGTGGAGGCCCTGGATCGGGCGGAGATGGAGGCCTTCTGCGCCGGGGCCGGCTACGAGGCCCGGTTCGTGCCGGCCGGCTTCCTGCCCCAGTCGCCCGAGGAGCGGCTGTTGATCGCCCCGCCGGAAAAGAACATGGATGTGTCGAACTGGAAGGAGCAGGACGACCCCCAGCTGGCCTCTCCCGCCGAGATCCATGAGCCGATCACCAGCGGCAATGCGGAGCTGGAGGACTTCCGCCGCCGCCTCGAGGGCCTGCTGTGACCAGCCCAGCCCCGGAGAGTCGCGGCCATCTGCTCACCGAGCAGGCCAACCCCCACAGCGCCGATCTGGATCAGCTGAGCACCGCTGATCTGGTGCAGTTATTCTGCAACGAGGATCTGCGGCCCCAGCAGGCCGTGGCGGCCGCCGCTCCGGCCCTGGGTGCCGCCATCGACGCCATCGCCGGCCGGTTGCAGCGGGGCGGTCGCCTGTTCTATCTGGGAGCTGGCACCTCCGGCCGTCTGGGGGTGCTGGATGCGGCGGAATGTCCGCCCACGTTCTGCAGTCCACCGGAACTGGTGCAGGGGGTTCTGGCCGGTGGCGCTCCGGCATTGCTGCGCAGTTCCGAGGGCCTGGAGGATCTGTTCGAGGCCGGTCGCGACGACCTTGCCGCCCGTGGCTTCAGCGGCGCCGACTGCCTGGTGGGGATCGCCGCCGGTGGCACCACCCCCTACGTGCATGGCGGGCTGGAGCATGCCCGCAGCCTCGGGGCCCTGGCGATCGCCCTGGCCTGCGTGCCTGCGGAGCAGGTGCCGATGCCCTGCGACATCGACATCCGCCTGCTCACCGGGCCCGAGCTGCTCACCGGCTCCACCCGCCTGAAGGCGGGCACGGCCACCAAGATGGCCCTCAACATCCTCAGCACCGGCGTGATGGTGCGCCTGGGCAAGGTGTATGGCAACCGGATGGTGGATGTGGCGGTCACCAACCGCAAGTTGGAGGACAGGGCCCTGCGCATCCTCCACGATCTGGCCGGGATCGAGCGTGACCAGGGCCGGCTGCTGCTGGAGCAGAGCGCTGGATCGGTGAAACTGGCCCTGCTGATGGCCCAGCTGGGGCTGTCCGCGGAGGCCGCCCGCCTGCAGCTTGAGGGCTGTGGTGGCCAGCTGCGCCAGGCCCTGGCGGCTCAGCCTTCGGCCGGGCCCCAGTAGCGACTGGTGAACAGATCGAGCTTGCGCCGGGTGGCCGGCGGCACCTGATCCCTGGGGGTCATCAAGCCGTCCTGCAGGGCACTGTGGGCGATGCTGGATGGCCGCAGCGCCGCCACCCGCTCGGCGGTGGTGCGCACGATCCGGGTGGCGAGCTCGGCGTTGGCCCGCAGGTTGGCGATCACCATCTCCACCGTCACGCTGTCGTGGTCCGTAGGCGATTTCCGCCTCGCGGGCCAGCCGCGCCTCGGTGTGGTTGGTCATGCCGATCACGCTGCAACCCCAACTGCGGTAGAGGTTCGATTCAGCACGGGTGGAGAAGGCCGGGCCCTCCATGCACAGGTAGGTGCCGCCGCGGTGCAGCCGCCGCCCGTCGGGCATCAGGCTGTCGGCCACATCCCCCAGCAGCTGGCTGAGGGTGGGGCAGAAGGGATCCGCCAGGGCCACATGGGCCACGGCTCCGTCCCCGAAGAACGAGAGGGGGCGCTGCTGGCTGCGGTCGATGAACTGGTCGGGCACCACCATGTCCAGCGGCTTCACCTCCTCCCGCAGGGAGCCCACCGCCGATGGGGAGAGGATCCAGCGCACCCCCAGGGAGCGCATCGCCCAGATGTTGGCCCGGTAGGGCACCTCCGTGGGGGTGAAGGTGTGGTGGCGACCATGGCGGGCGAGGAACACCACCTCCATGCCCCCCAGCCGGCCCAGGCGCAGGGCATCGGAGGGAGTGCCGAAGGGGGTTTCGATCTGCAGTTCCTGGATCTGCTCCAGCCCCTCCATGGAGTAGAGGCCACTGCCCCCCAGCACCCCCAGGCGCGCCTGGGAGAGATCAAGGGTTCCGGAAACCGCCATCGGCTGCACTCTGCTGCAACTGTTTTAACGGAGCACCTTCACCCGAGCGCCTTCAGCGGAGCTGAGGGACGCGGGCACAGGCGGCGCCTGGGCAGCGCCCCTGCCCATACTGATCGGGTTTGCAGCAGATCATCCCGTGACCAAAGCCGTGATGGAGACCGATGCCGGCACCATCGAACTGGAGCTGTTCGATGCCGACGCCCCCAACACCGTGGCCAATTTCGTGAAACTGGCCAAGGACGGCTTCTACGACGGGCTCGCCTTCCACCGGGTGATCCCCGGCTTCATGGCCCAGGGCGGCTGCCCCAACAGCCGTGAGGGGGCCCGTGGCATGGCCGGCACCGGCGGCCCCGGCTACCAGATCGACTGCGAGATCAACAGCCAGAAGCACCAGGCCGGCACCCTGGCGATGGCCCACGCCGGCAGGAACACCGGTGGCTCGCAGTTCTACATCTGCCACGAGGCCCAGCCCCACCTCGACGGCGTGCACACCGTGTTCGGCCACACCGGCAACATGGATGTGGTGTTGGCGCTGAAGAACGGCAGCCGCATCACCGCGGTGACGATTCAGGACTGAGGCCGTTGGACCCAGGCCCTCAACACCAGCGCAACAGGGAGCCCGGCAGCGGTTTGAGGGCTGGATGTTGGGCCGCCAGCTCCACCAAGGGCCTCCGCTGGGCCTCCAGTGTGTTGCTGGGGTGATTGGTGCGCTGGGAGTCGGGGGCCAGCAACAGGCTCACGCTGGTGGTGTGCTCCCAACTGGCCATGCGGTGCAGGGCATCCGCCACCAGGCTGTCATCACCGCCGGGCAGCAGCACCGCCAGCTCCGGCTGATCCAGCAGCGCCAGCACCCGTGGGTGCTCCTCGCGCTCCAGCTCAAGGCCGTGCTCCAGGGCCCACTGGCGAAGCTCCTGCAGTTGTCCCGCCAGGGCCGCGGGATCGCTGTTGTCATCCCCGCGGCCCTGCCAGGCCAGCACGGCGGCAGGACCACTGGCCTGCATCAGATGGCCAAGCTTCTCCTGCTTGGTCTGCAGATACGAGGCATTGTGCTGGCCGGGATGCATCACCAGCGGCACGCGGTCTTCCACCCGCAGGCCGTAGCCCCCCAGGCCGGCGATCTTGCGGGGGTTGTTGGTGATCAGCCGCAGGCGGTGCACCCCCAGGTCGCTGAGGATCTGCGCCCCCACGCCGTAATTGCGCAGGTCGGCCGCAAAGCCCAGCCGCTCATTGGCCTCCACGGTGTCGAGGCCCGTGTCCTGCAGCGAGTAGGCCTTGAGCTTGTTGATCAGCCCGATGCCACGGCCCTCCTGCCGCAGATACACCACCACGCCCTCACCCGCCGCTTCGATCATGCGCAGGGCGGCCTCCAGCTGGGGGCGGCAGTCGCAGCGCAGGGAGCCGAAGGCATCGCCGGTGAGACATTCGCTGTGCACCCGCACCAGCACCGGGCCTGAGTTCTGCTCGGGGCTGCCCTTCACGATGGCCACGTGCTCGCTGCCATCGAGCTCATTGCGGTAGCCGATGGCGCGGAAGCTGCCGAAGGCACTGGGCAGGCTGGCTTCCGCCAGCCTCCGCACGAAGCGCTCGGTGTCGAGCCGGTAGCGGATCAGATCGGCGATGTTGATCAGCCGCAACCCGTGGCGCTGGGCGTAGGCCACCAGCTGGGGCAGCCGCGCCATCGACCCATCCCCGTTCTGGATCTCACAGATCACCCCGGCCGGGTAGAGCCCGGCCAGGCGCGCCAGGTCGACGGCGGCCTCGGTGTGGCCGGCGCGCTTGAGCACACCCCCCTGCTTGGCCCGCAGTGGAAAGATGTGGCCAGGGCGCCGCAGGTCCACCGGGCGGGTGTCGGGATGGATCGCCACCTGGATCGTGCGGGCTCGATCCTCTGCCGAGATGCCGGTGCTCACACCGTTCTCCGGGCCGGCATCCACGCTCACGGTGAAGGCGGTCTGGTTGCTGTCGGTGTTGCGGTCCACCATCAGCGGCAGATCGAGGGCATCGAGGCGCTCCCCCTCCATGGCCAGACAGATCAGGCCCCGGGCCTCCGTGGCCATGAAGTTGATCTGTTCGGGCGTGGCGAACTGGGCCGCGCAGATCAGGTCTCCCTCGTTCTCGCGGTTCTCGTCATCCACCACCACCACCATGTCGCCATTGCGAATCGCGGCGAGGCCATCGGCGATGGAGTCGAAGCGGAAGTCGGTGTGCAGTGCGGCAGCAGTCAAGTGGTCAGGGCTCACGGAAGGGGCAGGACGCCGCCAAGCGGCCAGATCAGCGTGGGACTTTTATAGAGCCCGGTACGATCTGGCGTTCCTGACAAGCCGCCATGGCCAGCAAGCGCGTTGCGGTGATTGGTGCCTCCGGCTACGGCGGCCTCCAGACCCTGCGGCTGCTGCAGGGCCATCCGGAGCTGGAGGTCACCTATCTGGGCGGCGAGCGCAGCAGTGGCAAGCGCTGGAGCGAACTCACCCCCTTCCTGCCCCTGCCCGGGGATCCGGTGGTGCAGAGCCCCGATGTGGAGGCGATCGCCACCGCCGCCGACCTGGCGGTGCTCAGCCTTCCCAATGGCCTGGCCTCGGGACTGGTGCCTGGGCTGCTGGAGCGGGGCGTGAAGGTGGTGGATCTCTCAGCCGACTACCGCTACAGCTCCCTTGAGCAGTGGAAGGAGGTGTACGCCTCGGAGGCGCGCCTGGTGCCCCGCAGCGATGCAGAGCTCTGCGCCGAGGCGGTCTATGGCCTTGTGGAATGGGAGCAGGAGCGCATCAAAGACGCCCGTCTGGTGGCGGCACCAGGCTGTTTCCCCACAGCCAGCCTGCTGGCCCTGCTGCCCTTCCTCCACCAGGGCCTGATCGAAACCAGCGGCATCGTGATCGATGCCAAAACCGGCACCAGCGGTGGCGGGCGCGCAGCCAAGGAGCATCTGCTGCTGGCGGAGGCCTCCGAGGGGGTCTCCCCCTACGGGGTGGTGGGCCACCGCCACACCAGCGAGATCGAGCAGCTCTGCGGCCGGGCGGCGGGCCAGACCGTGCAACTCCAGTTCACCCCCCACCTGATCCCGATGGTGCGAGGTCTGCTGGCCACGGTGTACGGCCGTCTGCGCGATCCCGGCCTCACCGCGGAAGACTGCACCACCCTGCTGCAGGCCGCCTATCGCCACACCCCCTGCGTGCAGGTGCTGCCGGTGGGCACCTACCCCTCCACCAAGTGGGTGCGTCAGACCAACCGCGCCCTGCTCTCCCTTCAGGTGGATCAGCGCACCGGCCAGCTGGTCGTGATGAGCGCCATCGACAACATGGTGAAAGGCCAGGCCGGGCAGGGGGTGCAGTGCCTCAACCTGATGGCCGGCCTGCCGGCGGAAACCGGCCTGCCGCTGCTGCCCTTCTACCCCTGAGCGTTCTGGAGCAGGCCCAGACGCAGGGCCGCCAGCGCCACCGCCGCCGGCAGGATGCGGTGCTCCTGACGGTGGATGCGCTTGGCCAGGCTGGCCGCGTCGTCGCCCTCCAGCACGGGCACGGCCGCCTGAATCAGGATCGGGCCGCCATCCACCTCCAGCCGCACCAGATGGGCCGTGCAGCCGCTCAGCCGCACGCCGGCCTGGAGGGCCTGCTCCACCGCCCGGGCCCCGCGAAAGCTCGGCAACAGGGAGGGATGGATGTTCACCAGGCGATCGGGAAAGGCATCGATCAGCCGCTGGGTCACGATCCGCATCCAGCCCGCCATCACCACCAGTTCCACGGCCGCAGATCGGAACGTCTCCACCAGGGCGGCATCGAGGGCCTCGCGGCTCTGGAAGCCGCGGTGATCCAGCACCCCCACCGGCACACCGAGCCGTTCGGCCCGCTGCTGCGCCCCGCAGCCGGGGTTGTTCACCACCAGCTGCCGCACCTCCGCCGCCAGCTCGCCCCGCCGGCAGGCCGTCACCAGGTTTTCAAAATTGCTGCCGCTGCCGGAGGCCATCACCCCCAACCGCAGGGGACGAACGGCCACTGAGGCCATAACGGGTGGCAACGGCCACTGGATTGCTGGCCCGGGATCGCTAGCGTCTGGAAAAGCGGGCATCGGACCATGTCCCATCTCTCCATCCTGCCAACCGTGTTGCGGGATGCATCCGTTCTCACCGCCGCCCTGGAGGACCTCGGCCTCCAGGTGGAGCAGGGCGGACTGCTGCGGGGCTTCGCCGACGACCAGCAGCCGGTGACGCTGCAGGTGCGGTTCACGGACGGCACCCGCCTGGGCTGGGCGCGCCAGGGGAATGGCAGCCTGGCCCTGGTGGGGGATCTGCAGCGCCTCGGGCGTTCCCACCGCCTGCAGCAGTTGCTCGGCCGCATCACCCGTGGCTATGCCGCACGCCTGGCCCTGCAGCAGGCTGGCGAGCGCCTCCCCGACGCCACCATCAGCCTGATCAGCTGATCGCGGGCGTGGTTCATCTCCACCTCGATCTCACGGCACCGGAGCAGCATCTGGTGCACGTCAGCCTGCGGCTTCAGCCTCGCCTGCCGTCGCTGCGGCTCAGCCTGCCGGCCTGGACGCCCGGCTCCTATCTCATCCGCGACTACGTCCGCCATCTGGAAGACCTGACCGCAGAGCAGGGCGGCAGGCCGCTGGTGCTGCGGCGCCTCAGTCCCGCCAGCTGGCAGCTGGAACTCGATGGCTCCGACGGCGAGCTGGTGATCCGCTACCGCATCCTGGCCACGGAGCTGTCGGTGCGCACCTGCCACCTGGATGCCGACCATGGCTTCCTGGCCATGGCGGCTGTGGCCCTGGAGGTGGAGGGGGAACGCTGGCAGCCTCATCAGCTCAGCTGCAGCCTCCCAGCCGGTTGGCAGCCCTTCATCCCCCTCCCCCAGGACAGCCAGGGGCACTGGCAGGCCCGGGATTTCGATCAGCTGCTGGATACTCCGCTGGAGCTGGGGCCGCACCGCTGCCACGGCTTCTCTGTGGCTGGCGTGCCCCATCGCTGGGTCACCTGGGGCGGCCAGGCCGGCGCCGACGACTGGCTGCTGCGGCGCTTCCCCAGCCTGCTGGAG
Source organism: Synechococcaceae bacterium WB8_1B_136 (assembly GCA_010029175.1). GTDB lineage: Bacteria > Cyanobacteriota > Cyanobacteriia > PCC-6307 > Cyanobiaceae > Vulcanococcus. The sequence continues at coordinate 24,118 of RGNC01000001.1, forward strand.
GATGTGGCCCGGGTCTGCGAGGCCTGCTGCCGCCTGATGGGGGTGGGTCAACCGGCTGCCGACAGCTACCTGTTCGTGTTGCATCTGCTGGCCGATGGCTACGGCGGCCTGGAGCATGACGCCAGCACAGTGCTCGTGTACGGCCGCCGCAATTTCGACAAGCCCAACGGCTATCGCAAATTCCTGCAGCTGGTGGCCCACGAATACCTGCATCAGTGGAATGTGCGGCGGTTGAAGCCGCGCGAACTGGCGCCGATCGACTACCAACAGCCGTCGATCATTCCCAGCCTGTGGTTTGCCGAAGGGGTCACCAGCTATCTGGATCAGTTGCTGCCCCTGGCGGCGGGGCTGAGCAGCCCTGAAGACCTGCTCGACGACCTGGGAGAGGATCTCAGCCGCTACCTCCTGACCCCGGGGCGCAGCGTGCAGAGCCTGCGCAGCAGCAGCGAGGAGGCCTGGGTCAAGCTCTACCGCGCCGATGCCTACGCCCCAGACAGCCAGGTGAGTTACTACCTCAAAGGAGCGGTGGTGGCCCTGTGCCTGGATCTGCACCTGCGCCAGCGCGGGGCATCCCTGGTGCTGGTGCTCAGGGAGCTGTGGCAAAGCCACGGCCGCTGGGGGCGGGGGTACAGCGAGGCGGATCTGGTGGAGGCCTTCGCCAGCCACAGCCCCGAGCTGCGCGAGCGTCTGCCGCAATGGCTCGCCCAGCGGCAGGATCCAGACCTCAACAGCACCCTGCAGACTGTGGGCCTGCTGTTGCAACCGGTGATGGCCAGCAGTGCCTGGGCAGGCTTCAGCTGCCGCAGCGAGCAGCAGGGGTTGGTGGCCCATCGGGTGCATCGCCATGGCCCGGCTGAGGCCGCAGGGTTGATGGTGGGCGACGAACTGATCGCCCTCGATGGCGAGCGGCTCCACAGCAGCGACCAGCTGGCACCGCTGCTGCGCAGCGACGGCGACCAGGAGCTGCTGATTGCCCGCCGCTCCCAGATCCGGCGGCTCTGCCTCCACTGCCAGCCTGCCCGCCCTGAGCGCTACCAACTCTTGCGCGACCCCGCTGCAACGGCAGACGCTCTGCAGCGCCAGCAGCGCTGGCTGGCCCTCAGCGAGGTGCCGTGGTGAGGCCGCTGCAGGACCAGAGTTGGCCGCCCCAGCTGCCGGGCTGGCCCCTGCTGGTGTTGGCCGGCAGCGGGGCCGCCTTGCTGCTGGCGGGTGGACTTGTGCTGCAGAGCCTGTTGCGCGCCCCCGATGAGCCTGAACCGGGCCGGCGGGGCTCACCCGCACCGCCAGCCCAGGCCAGCTGGGTCAGTCCGCTGCGCAGGCAGTGCAGCAGCGCCGATGGCCCTTTGCGCACCCGCCTGCTGGCCCTGCAGGCGGCGTTGCCGAAGCGGCTGCGGCGCCTCAGCATTGATCGGAGCAACTACGGTCCGCGCTACCGGCAGGATGCCTTCGGCAATGCCCTGGATCCAACCCCCGCCGTGGTGGTGTTGCATGAAACCGTGTACGGCCTCAGCTCGGCCATCAACACCTTCACCACCCACCATCCCAACGACGACGACCAGGTCAGCTATCACGTGCTGATTGGTGAGAAGGGGCAGATCGTGCAGGCCGTGAATCCCAGCCACCGGGCCTTCGGTGCTGGCCATTCCGCCTTCAACGGCCGCTGGGCGATCACCAATCCGCAGATGCAGGGGTCCGTGAACAACTTCGCCCTGCACCTCAGCCTGGAGACACCCGTGGACGGGGAGAACGATGCTCCCGGCCACAGCGGTTACACCAAGGCCCAGTACGACGCCCTGGCTGTGGTGCTGGCGGATTGGATGCGCCGCTTCGACATCCCGGCCCAGCACATCACCACCCATCGCCATGTGGATCTAGGGCTGGAGCGGGCTGATCCCCGCAGTTTCAACTGGCAGGCCCTGCAGGAACGGCTCGCGGCCCTGGGGATGCTGTGCTGATCGAATCAGATCAGCGGTGAGATGGCCTTCTTGTGCTGGCTGAACAGCAGCCCATGCAGTTCCTGATCCTGCATGTAGCGCAAAATTCGGGTGGGGTAGTCGAGCTTGCCGTTGTGGAGATAGGCGAGCGTGGCCACGGTCTTGGCGTGGCTGGGGTTGTTGCTCACATCCACGGTGCTGCTGGCATCGCGATGCAACAGTTTCAACAGGCGCGCCAGTTTGCCGGCCAGGAGAGTCACATTGCGGTCGGGATCCAGCAGCTGGTTGCGGGCCTGCTCGATCTCTGCCTGGCTGGCATCGGGGGCCAGCAGGCCCTGTTTCACCATCTCGCTGAGGCCGAGCTGGGCGGGGCCATGGGTGCTGAACAGGCCGGAATGGGCAGCCAGCGGCAGGTCTTCCCCTGGCTTGGCATGCTGCATCTCGTCGAAGAGGATGGCGGCCAACAGCATCGGGTTGATGCCGGTGCGGCGGCTTTCCCGCAGCACAACGGGCCGCAGGTCCTCGAGCCTGCCCACGGTGTGATGGCGCAGGGGCGTGAGCTGGTCGACCCCCTTGGTGAACAGCTGGGCCAGCCGGGGTTGGGGGCCATGCACCCCGAACCGCCGTTGCAGCTCGCGCAGCTCGGCGGCAGTGAAGCTGGCGGGGTTGGGACGCTGCCCCTCCGTGATCAGGCCGGCCGCTTGCTGGGAGGCTTCAGCCCTGGCCTGGGCACCTGTGCTGTCCCGCTGGCGCAGCAAACCGGAGAGGCTGCTGGAGCTCACACACACCCCGGCAGCCAGGCAGCCGAAGAGGCCAGCCCAGCTGATCCATCGACGCACGACTGGCCCTAGCGCTTGCGGGGAGGTCATCGCTGGAAGCAGCAGAGCCAGGGCGATGCCTGAAAGGTTCCGCAAATCTTAAGGACCTTTGCGCGACCGACCAGGGGCGGGTCGACCAGGTTGTGTGTCGGTCCACACATTCTCGAGTCGGACCCGCTGTTTTTTGGCGAAAACGCAGGTCTGGGCTATGCCCTGGAGCTGTTCGCAGATAACGTCCAACTCGCACGCCGATCGCGCCCGCGCCCATGAGCACCTCGCCTTCCGCCCCCGGTGCCGGCGCCCAGAGCCCATGGCAGCGCTTCTGCTCCCTGCTCTGGCATGACGAGGCCCTGGGCTTCTGGCTGGACGTGAGCCGGATGGGGCTGGATGACGACTGCCTTGAGCGCCTGAGCCCCCGCTTCGCCCAGGCCTTTGACGCCATGGCAGCCCTGGAGGCCGGCGCCATCGCCAATGCTGATGAGCAGCGCCAGGTGGGTCATTATTGGCTGCGGCAACCGGAACTGGCACCCGATCCAGCCGCCGGCGATCACATCCGCCGGGAAGTGGCCCGCATCGAGGCCTTTGGCCGGGATGTGCTGGCGGGGGCGATCGCCCCTGCCCCAGGCAAGCGCTTCACCGACGTGCTCTGGATCGGCATCGGCGGCTCAGGCCTGGGCCCACTGCTGATGATCCGGGCCCTGCAGGATCCCGGGGCGGGCCTGCCCTTTCACTTCTTCGACAACGTCGATCCTGATGGCATGCGCCGCACCCTGGCGGGGCTGGGCCAGCGGCTCCAGACCACCCTGGTGATTGTGGTGAGCAAGTCGGGCGGCACTCCGGAGCCCCACATCGGCATGCTGCAGGCCCGCCGCGCCGTGGAGGCCCACGGCGGCGACTGGCAGCGGCAGGCGGTGGCCGTGACCATGCTGGGCAGCCGCCTGGATCAGGAGGCCGAAGCCGGCCAGTGGTTGGCCCGTTTCGACATGTTCGATTGGGTGGGGGGGCGAACCAGCATCACCAGCGCCGTGGGCCTGCTGCCGGGGGTGTTGATCGGCTCCGACATCCAGGCCTTCCTGGCCGGTGCGGCCGCCATGGATGCCGCCACCCGCGTGGCTGATCTGCGCCGCAACCCCGCCGCTCTGCTGGCGGCTGCCTGGTATGCGGCCGGCGATGGCAAGGGCCGCCGCGACATGGTGGTGCTGCCCTACCGCGACCGCCTGGAGGTGTTCAGCCGCTATCTCCAGCAACTGGTGATGGAGAGCCTGGGCAAGAAGCTGGATCGCAACGGCCAGGTGGTGCACCAGGGCCTGGCGGTGTATGGCAACAAGGGTTCCACCGATCAACACGCCTATGTGCAGCAGCTGCGCGATGGCCTCGACAACTTTTTCGTGACCTTCGTGGAGGTGCTGGAGGATCCCGGCGATATTCCACCTCTGGAGGGTGAGAATCCCGGCGATTTTCTCGATGGCTTCCTGCAGGGCACCCGCTCTGCCCTCACCGAAGAGGGTCGGCAGACTCTCACCATCACCCTGCAGCGGCTCAATGAGCACAGCCTCGGTGCCCTGATTGCCCTGTTTGAGCGGGCCGTGGGCCTCTATGGCGAGCTGGTGAACGTGAACGCCTACCACCAGCCCGGCGTGGAGGCTGGCAAGAAGGCGGCGGCTGAACTGCTCAACCTGCAGGAGCGCCTGGAGCAGGCCCTGGCGGACAAGCGGGAGCACAGGCTCGATGAACTGCAACAGCGCATGGGGCTCGATTCACCGGAGCCGCTGTATTGGATCCTCCGCCACCTCTGCGCCAACCGCCGCCACATTGCTGCCCGTGGCGACTGGGGCAACCCCGACTCCCTGGTGTTTCTCCACGACTGAGCGCCCTGACTGGGCCCGGCTTCAGGGCACCAGGTTCACCAGTTTCCCGGGCACCACGATCACGCGGCTGGGGGCTTTGCCCTCCAACCACTTGGCGGCGATGTCGCTGGCCAGGGCCAGCTGTTCAAGGGTGGCCTTGTCGGCGTCGGCCGGCACCTCCAGGCTGCCGCGCACCTTGCCCTTGATCTGAATCACCAGGGGCACCGTGCTGCGCACCAGGGCTGCGGCATCGGCGCTCGGCCAGCGCTGGGCATGGATGCTGCTGGAGGCCAAGGGGTCGGTGGCGGCACGGCCCCCCAGCTTCAGCCACAGCTCTTCCGCCAGGTGGGGCGCGAAGGGTGCCAGCAGGATCAGCAGCGTGCGCAGGGCCTCACAGGCGAAGGTCGGCCGGCTGCCCTGCAGGTGGCTGGCCATGGCGTTGCTGAGTTTCATCAGCTCCGACACGGCGGTGTTGAACTGGTAGTCGCCCTCCAGGTCGTCGCTGATGGCTGCAATGGCGGTGTGGACGGCGCGGCGCAGCTCCAGCTCATCGCTGCTCAGTTCCCCGCCAGCGCCAATGTCCTCCAGGGCCAAGGCCACGGCGGCCGGGCCACCGGCACCATCCTTCAGGCTGAGGCCCTGGTCAGCGGCGGTGTCCACCAGGCGCCAGAGGCGTTGCAGGAAACGGAACTGACCCTCCACATCGGCGTCATCCCACTCCAGATCCTTCTCGGGCGGTGCCTTGAACAGGATGAACATCCGGGCCGTGTCGGCGCCGTATCTGTCGATCACCACGGCCGGATCCACGCCGTTGTATTTCGACTTGGACATCTTCTCGTAGAACGTGTCCAGGGCATCGCCGCTGATGGGGTCGCGGGGATCAGCGGCATCGGCGATGTCGGCCGGCGCGATGTATTTGCCGCTGTTGGGGTTCTTGTAGGTGATGCCCTGCACCATGCCCTGGGTGAGCAGCCGCTGGAAGGGTTCATCGAACCCCAGCAGGCCCCGATCCCGCAGCACCTTCGTGAAGAAGCGCGAGTAGAGCAGGTGCAGGATGGCGTGCTCGATGCCGCCCACGTATTGATCCACCGGCAGCCAGGAATCCACCGCCTCGCGGCTGAAGGGCAGATCCGTGTTGTGGGGGTCGCTGTAGCGCAGAAAATACCAACTGGAACACATGAACGTGTCCATGGTGTCGGTCTCGCGGCGGGCGGGCTTGCCGCAGCAGGGGCAGTCAACCCGCCACCAACTCTCGAGCTGGGCCAGGGGTGAGCCGCCCTTGCCAGTGAAGGCCACATCGCGGGGCAGCTCCACCGGCAACTGATCCACTGGCACCGGCACCACCCCGCAGCTGTCGCAGTGGATCACGGGAATCGGACACCCCCAGTAGCGCTGGCGGGAGATCAGCCAGTCGCGCAGGCGATAGGTGATCCGGGCCCGGCCCCAGCCCTCCTGTTCCGCCGCCGCCGTGATGGCCGCCTTGGCTTCACCACTGGGGAGGCCATCGAAGCGCCCGGAATCGATCAGCACCCCCGGTTCGGTCCAGGCGCCGCTCTCCAGGGCCTGGGCCGCCTCCCCTTCAGGACGGATCACCTGCCGCACCGGCAGGGCGTACTGGCGGGCAAACTCCCAGTCGCGCTGGTCGTGGGCGGGAACCCCCATCACCGCACCGGTGCCGTAGTCCGCCAGCACGTAATCGGCGATCCACAGCGGAATCAGCTCGCCGCTGGCGGGATTGCGCACCTGCGCGCCGATCGGCACACCCCGCTTGGGCTTGTCGTCTGCCGTGCGCTCCTGCTCACTCTGGCGGCTCACCAGCTCGCAGAAGGCCTCCACCTGCTGGGCCTGCGCCGCCGTGGTGAGCTGGGCCACCAGGGGATGTTCGGGGGCGAGCACCACATAGCTGGCGCCGAAGATCGTGTCGGGCCGGGTGGTGAACACGGTGATCCTCTCGCCACTGGCTTGGCCGCTCCCATCCACCACCGCAAACTCCAGCTCTGCTCCGGTGCTGCGGCCGATCCAGTTGGCCTGCATCGTGCGCACCCGCTCCGGCCAACCCTCCAGCTTGGGCAGATCGTCGAGCAGCTGGTCGGCGTAGGCGGTGATCTTCAGAAACCACTGGCGCAGCTTGCGCTTCTCCACCAGGGCACCGGAACGCCAGGAGCGGCCCTCGCTGTCCACCTGTTCGTTGGCCAGCACCGTCTGGTCCACCGGGTCCCAGTTCACCGTGGCGTCCTTCTGGTAGGCCAGGCCCGCCTCCAGAAACTGAAGAAACAGCCACTGGGTCCAGCGGTAGTAATCGCCATGGCACGTGGCCACCTCCCGGTCCCAGTCGATCGAGAGGCCCAACTGGTTGAGCTGCTCCCGCATCGAGGCGATGTTCTGGTCGGTCCAGGCGGCGGGATCCACGCCCCGCTCGATCGCCGCGTTCTCCGCCGGCAGGCCGAAGGCATCCCAACCCATGGGGTGGAGCACCTTTCGGCCCCGCAGCCGCTGCACCCGCGCCACCACATCGGTGATCACGTAGTTGCGCACATGGCCCATGTGCAGATTCCCGGAGGGGTACGGGAACATCGAAAGGGCATAGAAGGCCTCGTCGCCGGCTGCCAGCTCCGACGTGCCGTGCAGGCCCTCGGCTTGCCACCGCTGCTGCCAGCGGCCCTCGATCGCCTGGGGTTGGTAGCGCTTGATCTCGCTCACTGGCTGCCTGGGATCCGTGACCGTGATGGTCCCACAGCTGCGATGGAGCCCGGCCCTCAGCCCAGCACGCGGATCACGGCGATGGCCTGGCGGTTCAACAGCATCACCTCGCCGCCTGGCTCGCTGATCAGGCCCAGATACTCGTTGTCGACCCAGCGCACCACACCACTGAGGCTGCTGCCTTCCAGCATCAGCACGCTGAGGGTGGCCCGGCTGCGAATCCAGGCCTGGATCTGGCGAACCCCGGGTTGGGAGGTGTCGAGATCGTTGGGACGCTGCTCATAGGAGCTCCCCATAGGATCAACCTCAACCTCAGGCCTGTCCGGTCAGGCTGCCGCGCGTGCTCCAGTTCAGCAAGTATCAGGGTCTCGGCAACGACTTTCTGCTGTTGGATGGCCGGGATGCCAGCGACCCCGAGGCTGCCTTCGGGCTGACGCCGGAACGGGTGGCCCAGTTGTGCGACCGCCGCTTCGGGGTGGGCGGCGATGGCGTGATCCTGGCCCTGCCCCCCAACGCCGGCGGCGAGCTGCGCATGCGCATCTTCAATGCCGATGGCACCGAGCCGGAGATGTGCGGCAACGGCATCCGCTGCCTGGCCCGCTTCCTGGCGGATCGCGATGGCGATGGTCCAGGCCGCACCTGGCAGATCGACACCCTGGCGGGGCGGATCGTGCCCGAGCTGCTGCCCGATGGCACCATCCGCGTGGACATGGGCGCCCCCTTCCTGGCAGCGGAGCAGGTGCCCACCACCCTGGAGCTGGGGCCCAACGGTCTGCCCCAGGGGGAGCTGGTGGTGGATGGCGAAACCTTTGCCGTGGCCGCCGCAGGCATGGGGAACCCCCACGTGGTGATTCCGGTGGATGCGGTGGAGGAGATCGATCTGGAGCGCTTCGGCGCCGGCTTCGAGCGGCACCCTGCGTTCCCGGCCAGAACCAACGTGCACTTCGTGGAGGTGCTGGCACCGGATCATCTGGTGATGCGGGTCTGGGAGCGGGGTGCAGGGCCCACCCTGGCCTGCGGCACCGGCGCCTGCGCCACGCTGGTGGCCTGCCACCGCCTGGGGCTGTGTGAGCGTCGCGCCCGGCTCGACCTTCCCGGTGGTCCGCTGCAGATCCACTGGGATGCCGCCAGCGGCAAGGTGTTCATGGATGGCCCGGCGGAACTGGTGTTCGACGGGGTGATCCCCGATGCCGAGGTGGTGCGGGCAGCCCGGCACCAGAGCGCGCATCAGGCTGAGGCGGTGGACGTCCGTCCGGACAACTGCCCCAGTGCGGAGGCGCGCCAGCGGGCCATGGCCCTGCTGAGTTCCAGTTCCCTGGACGACCTGGTGGCCATCGCCACCAATTCGCTCGAGTCGCGGACCCGCGCCCGCTTTGAGCGCGACACCAACATGGCTGGCTGACGCCATGACCTATACGGCCCCCGTCTATCTCGATTCCTGCGCCACCACACCACCGGCGCCGGAGGTGCTTGAGGCCATGGCGGCGGTGCATGCCGAAGCCTGGGCCAATCCCTCCAGCCTGCATGGCTTCGGCCTGGCGGCGGCCGAGCGCCTGGAGCGCTCGCGAGAGCGGGTGGGTGAAATCCTCGGTTGCCAGGGCAGCCAGGTGCTGTTCACCTCAGGGGGCACCGAATCCATCCACACCGCCCTGTTGGGGGCGGCCGCCGATGGTCCACCAGGTCGCCTGCTGATCTCAGCGGTGGAACATCCAGCCACCGTGGCGGCTGCCAGCCAGCTGCAGATGGCCGGCTGGCAGGTGGAACGGCTGCCGGTGGATCACCACGGTGTGGTGGATCTGGAGGCTCTGGATCGCCTGTTAGCACCCCCCACGCGACTGGTGTCGCTGATCTGGGGGCAGAGCGAGGTGGGCACCATTCAGCCGATCGAGTTGATCGGAGCCCGCTGCCGCGCCGCGGGGGTGGTGCTGCATGTGGATGCCGTGCAGGTGGTTGGGCACCTGCCGGTTGATTTCAACGCGCTGCCGGTGGACCTGCTCAGCTTTGCCTCCCACAAGCTGCAGGGTCCGCGGGGGGTCGGTGCCCTGCTGATCCGCCCTGACTTGCAGCTGAAGCCCTTTCTGGGTGGGGGCGGCCAGGAAGGTGGCCGGCGGGGGGGCACGGAGCCTGTGGCCCTGGTGGCCGGGTTCGCCCGGGCCCTCGACCTCTGCGCGGCGCGGTTGCAGGCCCATGGCGGCCGCGATCCGATCGCCGACCTGCGGGATGACCTCCTTGGCCAGTTGCTGCAGCTGCAGGGGGTTCGCCTCAGTGGACCCGATCCCCGCGATCCCGCCGCCCCGGCGCGCCTGCCCCACCACATCAGCCTGCTGATGGCCAGTGCCGGTGGGCGGCCCATCTCCGGCCGCCGGCTGGTGCAGACCATCTGGCAACAGGGCTATGCGGTGAGCAGTGGCTCGGCCTGCAGCAGTGGCCGGGGCGCCAATCCCTGGGGGCTGGCCCCCAGCCCGATCCTGCAGGCCATGGGCTACCCCGACGATCAGGCCGCCAGCGGCCTGCGCCTCAGCCTCGGCCCCTGGTTGACACCTGCGCAGCTCGCGGGTGTGCCTGGGGCCGTGGAGCGCGGCCGTCTGCGGGTGCTGGCCGGCGAACCCGTGGGCTGAAATCGCCTGGCGTTGAACGCCTAGGGTCCCTCGAACCGTGCCACGTCGATGCTCCCCGCCGATCTGCGAACCGCTGAAACCGAGGCCCTGGAGGCCGTGCGGGCTGCCTTGACAGCCCAGGCCAAGGGCCTGTGGACGGTGGAATTCCGCTTCGAGGGCCTGCGGATCATGCCAGTGGCTCTGCGGCTGCTGGCGGGCCTCGCCCCCCACCATCCGGGGGTGCGGCTGCTGTTCGCCGATGCCGGTGCCACGGCCCTGGCCAAGCGCGATGCCCCCGACCAGGCCCAGCAGCTCGCCAGCCTGCGGGATGTGATGCGCTTGCAGCAGGCCGACGGCGGCAGCGAGGGGGTGCTGATCCTGGTGGCGCCCTCCCCGGCCGACTACGAGGAGGTGGAGCAGGTGTGCGCACAGCACCGCGGCGCGGTGCTGCTGCTGAACGGCAAGCTGGAGGATGCGGCCGTGGGGATCGGCACCGTGGCCCGCGAGCGGCGCAAGGGGTTTCTCTCCGGCTGGCAGAGCGCCTATGCCCTGCTTCCCACGGAAGCTGGAGCCCTTCGCCGCGCCTATCCAGGCGAGTGGGAGCTCTACCGCCGCGATGCCGATGGCTATCGGCTCGCTGCCTGCTTTGCCCAGAAACCCGATCCCGAGCAACAGGCCACCGCGATCGAGGGCGATGGCGCCGCTGGGGTGGGCCGCAGCCTGCAGGCCGTGGATCGGTTCATCGAGGGCCTGCGCAGCTGAATGCTGCAGCCCACGGCCCTTGATCCACCAGGGGGAGCTCCGTACAGTTCGGTGTCTGCTGATGCCCCATGGCCCCAACCCCCCGTCGCTTCGGTGTTGTCGATGCCGGTGCTGCGCTGGCGGTCGCCCTCGCTGCCGCCGGGGTGATCTGGAGCCCGAAGCTCTCCGGCGCTGTGGCCAGGGCCACCGGTGCGATGCGTCCGGTCACCGTGCTGGTGGACGTGCGTGGCATTCCCGCCGCGGATCCTGCAGCCCTGATGGCCGAGGCCCAGCGGGACGGCAAGGTGTCGATCGTGATCCGCAACCAGCCCCACGGCAGCGTGAAGGTGCAGCGGGTGGAACCACTGCCCCGCCGCATCTCGGCCTTCCTCCCCACCGGTCAGCTGGTCACGGCTCCCGACCCGAACCAGCAGGTGTTCAGCACCCTCGATGCCCGCTTCGTGTTGCAGGGCGAGGGCCGCAAGGGCAGTGATGGCGTGGTGTTCGGCAACCAGAACCTCAAGATCGGCGCCCCGATCGAACTGGAGGGCCCCAATTTCCGCGTGATGGGTTCGGTCACCGGCCTCAAACTGGGGGACTCCTGAGATGACCTCCCGCTGCCGGTCCCCGCTGGCGGGGCTGGGACTGCTGGGCGCCCTGCTGCTGCCCCTGCAGGCCCAGGCCCTGCCCCTGCAGTGGCCTCAGATCACGGCCAGCTCCCAGCCCGTCGCGCCGCCGCCCCCGGCGCAGCCCCAGCTGCAGGGGCAGGTGACCTGCCCGGCCCTGCAGCAACGCATCAATGCCATCGTGGCTGCGGAGTCTCCGGTGTGGAGCATCAGCGTTGTGGACGGCCGGGGGCGGCTGTTGGCCGACATCAATGGCCAGCGCCCCCGCATCCCGGCATCCAATCAGAAGCTGATCAGCACCGCGATTGCCCTGGATCGCCTGGGGCCGGACTACCGCCTCACAACTCGCCTCTGGCGTCAACCCGATGGCAGCCTGCGCCTCACCGGCGAGGGAGACCCCGATCTGGATCTCGCCCAGCTGAGACGTTTTGCCCAGTTGGCCATGGGCTCCGGCGGTGGCCCCGGCGAGAGCACGGGCAACCTGCGCATTCAGTTGGTGGAGGAGCCGCAACAGCGCTGGTGGCCCGAGGGCTGGCACTGGGCGGATCGGGCCGAGGTCTATGGGGCTCCGATCACCCGCCTGGCCCTCACCAGCAATGCCCTGGACATGGCGGTGAGCAATCCGCCCGGACGGCTGCAGCGGTTGCTCAGCCAGGAGATCCGGCGCCAGGGCGGGGCCGCTGCGATCACCCTGGTGCCGGCCACGGCCGCTGCCAGCTCCGATGGGGTGCTGCTCCACGAGGAGCGATCCGCGCCGATGCAGGGGCTGCTGAGCTTGGCCAACACCGACAGCCACAACTTCACGGCTGAGGTGCTGCTGCGTCAGGGGACGGGGAGCTGGGATCTGGTCCAGGCCCGCCAGAGCGCCATGCAGTGGCTGAACAGCCAGGGCCTGCCCACCGTGGGCGTGGCCGTGATGGATGGCAGTGGACTGGACCGCGCCAACCGGGTCACTAGCCAGCTGCTGGCGGCCCTGTTGTGGCGCATGGCCCAGCACCCCTATGGCGCCCAGTACGCCGGGTCGATGGCCATCGCCGGCCAGCGGGGAACCCTCCGCAATCTGTTCCGTGGCACCACCCTGGAGGGACGCTTCCGCGGCAAAACCGGCACCATCACAGGTGTTCGCGCCATCAGCGGCATTCTCGACGGCCCCGACGGGCCGCTCTACATCAGCATGGTGTCCAATGGTGCCAGTGCACCGAACGGCACGATCGGAGCGATCCTGCGCCAGAGCCAACAGCCCGGCCTCTGCCCGGCGGCTTGAGGGGGGCGGGCTGTTGGCTGAGCCTCAGCCCCTCCGTCCGCCGGCCTGCCGCAGCCGCTCGGCGGCCCGCCGGGCACGGCTGATGGGCACGGCGTTCTCCGGCTCTTGGCTCGGCTGCACCAGGCTGCTCGGATCCACTGCCTGCAGCCTGCCGAGCTCGCGGCGACCGGCCACCACCACCTTGCCCAGTTCCTGCAGGCGCCCCTCCAGTTCGCCGAGCACCTGTTCGGCGTAGCGGTTGGCCCCCTCCTGGATCGTGGCCGACTCCTGGCGGGAGCGGCTGATCAACGCCTCACACTGCTGCTGCGTCTGCTGGCGGAACTGCAGCGCATCGGCATGAATGCGCTCGGCCTCGGCCTGGCTGCTCTGCTGCAGCCGCAGGGCCTCCTGGCGGATCTGCTCCAGCTCGGCCAGGCTCTGCTGACGCGACTGCTCATGCTGCTCAGCCAGTTGGCGCTTGCGCTCCACGGCCTCCTGATCAAGTTGCTGGCGCCGTTGCAGGGCCTCCTGCTCCAGCTGCTGACGCCGCTGGCCGAACTGCTGTTCCATCTGGGCCAGGCGGGTCTGATGGTCCTGCTCGGCCTTGGCCACCTGCTGGCGAGCCTGGCTCAGCATCTGCTCGCACTGCTGGCGGGCCTGATCCCGCAATTCCCCGACCTGGCGCTCGGCCTCCTGGCGAATCGCCTGGGCATTGATCAGCTGCTCCCGCTGCTGGCGCGCCTGCTGGAGGATCTCCTCGGCTTGCTTGCGGGCCTGACCAATGAACTCGTCGCGCTGCTGCACGAGCTCCTCGGCCTTGGCCAGCTGGGGCGGCAGGGCATCCCGCACCGCGTCCATGGCCTCGATGGCGTCCTGCTCATTCACCAGCCGGCCCCCGCTGAAGGGCACGCGCGTGCCATCCAGCACGATCTCTTCAAGCTGATCGAGTTGATCGAGCACGGAGGTGAGCTGCGCCTCGGTCATCACGCCTGGTGTGGGGACATCTGATTAAAGAGCGTGGCGAGGTCCTGCGCCACTCCGGGCGGCACCATGTGCGCCACGGGACCTCCAAACCGGGCCACCTCCTTCACCACCGAACTGCTCAGAAAGCTGTGGGCCGTTGCCGTGGCCATGAACAGGGTTTCCAGCTGAGGCGCCAGGCTCTTGTTGGTGTGGGCGATCTGCAACTCAAATTCGAAATCACTGAGGGCCCTCAGGCCCCGCAGGATCACGCCGGCCCCGCAGCTCTGGGCGAACTCCACGGTGAGCCCGTCAAAACTGGCCACGGCCACCTGCGGCAGATGCGCGGTGGCGGCGCGGATCTGCTCCAACCGCTGCCCCACGGTGAAGCAGGGGTTCTTGCTGGGGTTCTGCAGCACCGCCACCACCAGCCCATCGAACAACTGCGCGGCCCGCTCGATCAGGTCGAGATGGCCCAGGGTGAGGGGATCAAAGCTGCCGGGGTAGAGCGCCTTCATGGCGGCGATCCTATGGAGCCATGCCCTGCGGCCGGCCCCAGCTCCTGGTTTCTAGAGTTGAGGGACGACAACACCGGTTCCATGGCCCCGAACGCCAGCCTCAACGCCGAAGCGAAGAAAACCCTGCTGCGCAAGATCCCCCACGGTGTGTTCATCTGTGGCGTGGCGGAGGGCGAGGAGGTGAATGGTTTCACCGCCAGCTGGGTGACCCAGGGCTCCTTCGAGCCGCCGCTGGTGGTAATGGCGGTGCGGGCCGACAGCACCAGCAACGGCATCATCCAGTGCACCGGACGGTTTTCCCTGAATGTGCTTGCCGCCGATCAGAAGGACCTGGCCGCCGTGTTCTTCAAGCCCCAGAAGGCGGTTGGTGGCCGCTTCGATGCCGCTCCCTTCCAACTCGGTGAATTGGGCCTGCCGATCCTCAACGACGCCCTCGGCGCGGTGGAGTGTGAGCTGGTGGGTCAGGTGGCCCATGGCGACCACACCGTGTTTGTGGGCGAAGTGAAGACCGCCACCCTGCACCGCGATGGTGCGGCCCTGGAGCTGAGCAGCACCGGCTGGCAGTACGGCGGCTGATCCCGCCAGCGCCAGAGCGCCGCTGACCCCGTGGCCATCCATGCGACACCGCTGCTGCAGGAACCCGCTCGCCTGAAGGCACGCCTGCGGGAGGTGCCCTCCGAGCCTGGCTGCTATCTGCTGCGTGATGGCGAGGACCGCATCCTCTACATCGGCAAGGCCAAGGTGCTGCGCAACCGCGTGCGCAGCTACTTCCAGAGCGGCAGCGGCCATGGCCACAGCCCCCGCATCTCGCTGATGGTGCGCCAGGTGTGCGAGATCGAGTTCATCGTCACCGACAGCGAAGCGGAGGCCCTGGCGCTCGAATCCAACCTGATCAAGCAGAACCAGCCGCACTTCAATGTGCTGCTGAAGGACGACAAGAAATACCCCTACCTCTGCATCACCTGGAGTGAGCCCTACCCGCGCATCTTCATCACCCGCCGCCGGCGCTTCCGTTCACCCCTGGATCGCTTCTACGGGCCCTACGTGGACGTGGGCCTGCTGCGCCGCACCCTGGCCCTGGTGAAGCGGGTGTTTCCCCTGCGGCAGCGGCCCCAGCCCTTGTACCGCGATCGCACCTGCCTCAACTATGACATCGGCCGCTGTCCGGGTGTGTGCCAGGCCAAGATCAGCTCCGACGACTACCACCGCACCCTGCGCCAGGTGGCGATGGTGTTCCAGGGGCGCAATGAGGAGCTGCTGGAGCTGTTGCAGGAGCAGATGCAGAAGTACGCCGAGCGGCTTGATTTCGAGAGCGCCGCCCGGGTGCGCGACCAGATCCAGGGCCTCGACACCCTCACGGCCGACCAGAAGATGAGCCTGGGCGACAGCTCGGTGAGCCGTGATGTGATCGCCCTGGCGGCAGACGGGCGCGTGGCGGCGGTGCAGCTGTTTCAGATGCGCGCCGGCAAGTTGGTGGGGCGCCTGGGGTTCACCGCCGATGCCGCCACAGGCGATGGGCAGCCCCTGGAACCCGGCCTGATCCTGCAGCGGGTGGTGGAGGAGCACTACAGCCAGGTGGAGCCGGTGGAGATTCCACCGGAGCTGCTGCTGCAGCACCCCTTGCCCCAGCAGGCATTGATCGGCGGGTGGCTGAGTGAACGTCGGGGACGGCGGCTGAAATTGGCGGTGCCCCAGCGGCAGCAGAAAGCCGATCTGATCGAGCTGCTGGAGCGCAATGCCAGCTACGAACTGCAGCGCGCCCAACGGGGTGCCGAGCAGCAGCAGCTGGCCACCGAAGACCTGGCCCAACTGCTGGAGTTGCCCAGCCCGCCCCGCCGCATCGAGGGGTACGACATCAGCCACATCCAGGGCAGTGATGCGGTGGCCTCCCAGGTGGTGTTCATCGATGGCCTGCCGGCCAAGCAGCACTACCGCAAGTACAGGATCCAGAGCAGCTCGATCCGCGCCGGCCACTCCGACGATTTCATGGCCATGGCCGAGATCATGCGTCGCCGCTTCCGCCGCTGGGCCCAGGCCAAGGCAGAGGGTGCCGACCTGCTGGCCCTGCGCCGCGAAGCCAACACCGCCCTTCACACCGGCGGGCTCAACGACTGGCCTGATCTGGTGATGATCGATGGCGGCAAGGGGCAGCTCTCGGCGGTGATGGAGGCCCTGCGGGAACTCAACCTGCATGAGGACCTGATCGTCTGTTCCCTGGCCAAGCAGCGGGAGGAGGTGTTCCTCCCCGGGGCCAGGCAACCGCTGGAGAGTGAACCCGATCAGCTGGGGGTGCAGCTGCTGCGCCGTCTGCGGGATGAGGCCCACCGCTTCGCCGTGAGCTTCCACCGCCAGCAGCGGGGCGAACGCATGAAGCGCTCCCGCCTCTCCGATATCCCCGGCCTTGGTCCCAAGCGGGTGAAGGAGCTGCTGGCCCACTTCCGCTCGATTGATGCGATCCAGCTGGCCAGTCCCGAGCTGCTGGCCCAGGCCCCCGGCATGGGGCCCGGGTTGGCCAAGGCGGTGTGGGAGTACTTCCACCCGGCTGGGGCAGCACCCGGCTGGGGCAGCGCCCGACGGCCAGGATGGTGTCCCGATGGACCAAACCATGGAGCTTGCCGGTTGAAACGGCTGTGCACCCTGCTGGCACTCCTGGCCCTGGTGCTGCAGCTGGCCCTGGTGCTGCAGCTGGCGCTGCCCAGGGCCGCTGAAGCGGCGCCGGGCCTCTGCGTTGGGCCGGTGTGCGGCGATGAAATCACCCACAGCCGCCAGCACCCCTTCCAGCTGCGACTGAAGGTGACCGACCAGCAGGGGCATCGGGAGCGCCTCACCGTTGATTGCCGCGATGGGCAGCTCAGCCCGGCCACGGGACCCGTGGAGCGAGGCCATGCCATAGCAGTGGCCCGCAGGGCCTGTCGACTGGCATGAGCCTGGGGATCTGGGTCCTGGGGGATCAGCTCCATCCCCAGCAGGCTGCCCTGGGCAGCAGCAGTCCGGGGCAGGCCCGGGTTCTGCTGGTGGAGAGCCTTTCGGTGCTGGAGCAACGGGCCTACCACCGCCAGAAGCTGGTGTTGGTGTGGAGTGCCATGCGCCATTTCGGCGCCGAACTGGCTGGCCTCGGCTGGCAGGTGGATCACCTGGAGAGCGATCGCTTTGGATCAGCTGTTCAGGGCTGGATCAGCAGCCATGGCATCAGCGAGCTGCGCATCATGGAGCCCGCGGATCGGGGCTTTCGGGCCGCTATCGAGGCCCTGGAGCTGCCGCTGACCCTGGTGTGGGTGCCCAGCAACGCCTTTCTGTGGAGCCGCGAGGCCTTTGCCCATTGGGCCGGGGGCTACAAGCAGCTGCGGATGGAGTTGTTCTACCGGGAGGGGCGGCGGCGGTTCGCGGTGCTGATGGAGGGCACGGGCAAGGCGGCCCAACCCCTGGGCGGCCGCTGGAACTTCGACCAGGACAACCGCAAGCCACCGCCGAAGACCCTGCAGGGCCCCGCGCCGCTGTGGTTTGAACCGGATGCCATCACCCGCGCGGTGATCGACAAGGTGCGGACCCTCGATGGGCAGCGCCTGGCAGCGGGCCAGCCGGCGCTGCCGGGCGCCCTCGAGCCCTTCCGCTGGGGGGTCACCCGGGCCCAGGCTCTGCAGTTGCTGGAGCACTTCATCGCCACCCGCCTGGCGGGGTTCGGCCCCTACCAGGACGCGATGGTGAGCGGTGAGCCCACCCTCTGGCATGCCCTGCTGTCGCCCTACCTGAACCTGGGCCTGCTGCAGCCGCTGGAGGTGATCCGCCGACTGGAACAGGCCGGCCTGGAACTGGACGTGCCCCTGGCAGGGCTGGAGGGCGTGATCCGCCAGATCCTGGGCTGGCGGGAATACACCCATGGCCTCTACTGGTGGTTCGGGCCGGAGTACGGGAAGCGCAATTACTTCGGCGCCCAGCGGCACCTCCCCGCCTGGCTCGACGGCCTGGGGTGCAGTGGCATGGCCTGCCT
>RGNC01000002.1 GCA_010029175.1 Synechococcaceae bacterium WB8_1B_136
TGGAGCTGCGCCAGCACAACCTGCTGCGGGATCCCCTGCCCCAAGCCCAGGCTGATCTGGTGTGGTGCCGCTGGGTGGCGATGTTTCTGCCTGAGCTGGACCCCCTGCTGGATCCCCTGCCCGCGGCCCTGCGACCAGGGGGCCAGGCGCTATTCCACGAATACCTGCACTGGGACACCTTCGCGCTGCATCCCCACGGCGATGCCATCGCCCGCTTCGGCCAGGCGGTGCAGCGCAGCTTCCGGCAGGCCGGCGGGGATCCGGATGTGAACCGCCGTCTGCCGTCGCTGCTGGCGGCCCGGGGCCTGCGGATCGAGGAGCTGCGGCCCCTGCCGGTGCTGGGCCGGTCCGGATCCATGGCCGCCCAGTGGATGGAGGCCTTCGTGGCCGTGTACGGCCGCCAGCTGCAGGCCCTGGGGCTGTGGTGCGCAGCCGATGCGCAGCAAGCGGTGGCGGAGATCGCCGCCGCCCGGCAGGATCCGGGAAGCTACTGGGTGGGGCCCACGCTGCTGGAGCTGCGGGCGACACGATGGGAGAACTGAGCGCTTCCTGACCCCGTGCCCTGGACCGAGGCCGACACCCCCGACCAACGCGGTCGCGTGGCCCTGATCACCGGCGCCAACAGCGGCCTGGGCCTGGAGACGGCCCGGGTCCTGGCCAGCCGGGGCGCCACGGTGCTGCTGGCCTGCCGCAGCCGCCAGCGGGGTGAAGCGGCCCGCCAGGCCCTGCTGCCCACCGCCGGCGCCGGCATCGATGTGCTGGAGCTCGATCTGGCCGACCTGGCCAGCGTGCGCCGCGCCTCCGATCTGGTGGCGCAGCAGTACGGCCAGCTGGATCTGCTGATCAACAACGCCGGCGTGATGGCGCCGCCGCGGCTGTTGAGCAGCCAGGGGCTGGAACTGCAGTTCGCCGTGAATCACCTGGGCCACTTCGCCCTCACCCGGGCCCTGCTGCCGCTGCTGGAGCGGCGCGCCGGGGCGCGGGTGGTGCATGTGAGTTCAGGGGCCCACTACTTCGGCCGCATCGCCTTCGACGACCTGCAGGGTGAACGGCGCTACGACGCCTGGGCCGCCTACGCCCAGAGCAAACTCGCCAATGTGATGACCGCCCTGGAGCTGCAGCAGCGGCTGGAGGCCTCCGGCAGCGGCGTGCTCTCGCTGGCGGCCCACCCGGGGCTGGCCCGCACCAACCTGCAACCCACCTCGGTGGCTTCCCGCGGCTCGCGGCTGGAGGGCCTGGCCTACCGGCTGATGGATCCCCTGTTCCAGAGCGCGGCCATGGGAGCCCTGCCACAGCTGTATGCCGCCGTGGCCCCGGATGTGGAGGGCGGAGCCTTCTACGGCCCGGGTGGCCTGGCCAATCTCAAGGGCCATCCGGTGCGCTGCCGCGTCGCCAAGGCCGCCCACAACACCGCCCAGCGCCAGCGGCTCTGGCAGGTGAGCGAAGAGCTGAGCCATTGGGAACGCTGAGGTGTTCCCTGAGCTGAGCCCCATGGCCCCTGCCCCGCACAATCAGCGCTCCAACCGTCTCAGCCAACCCCTGAGCAGCGGCAGTCCCGCCTGCCATAGCCTCGATCCAGACGACTGGCTGACCGACCTGCGCGACTGGGTGAACCTCTGCCACCGCGGGGTGGATCCACAGGAGGCCTGGCAGCGGCTGCAGCAGCCGTAGCGTTGTGGCCCCTCACCCAGCCCGGGTCCATGGCCTCCAGGCTCATCCAGGCGCGCAAACTGCATCGCGTGGTGGCGCCCATCCTGTTGGCGCCCCTGATGCTGGCGGCCCTCACCGGCGTGGCGGCACGGGCTGGACGGAGCTGGTTCGCCATGCCCAAGCCCCTGGCCAGCTGGCTCTATTCGCTGCACGAGGGGGGCTTCCTGGGGGAGCCCCTGGTGCCCTTCTACGTGTTGGCCATGGGGCTGGGGCTGCTCGGCCTCTGCGCCACAGGCCTGGTGCTGCTGCGTCAGCAGCCTGCCAGGAGCGCCAATGTGGCGACCCATCGCCGCCTGCACAGCTCGGTGGCCCTGGTGGCCGTGCTGCCGCTGGTGATGTCAGCCAGCAGCGGCATCCTGTTTCGCCTGCTGGAAAGCTGGGGACATCTGCCTGAGGAGCAGATCGAGTGGCTGATGGATCTCCATCAGGGCGCATGGCTCGGCGATGCCCTCAAGCCGGTGTATGTGGTTCTGGTGGGCTTGGGTCTGGTGGTGCTGCTCGGCTCCGGGGTCACCATGCTGCGGCGAGCACGGCTTCATTGAGATGCCCGGTGCCGGGTTCGAACCAGCGACATCCTGCTTGTAAGGCAGGCGCTCTACCGCTGAGCTAACCGGGCGGTTGCGCCATTCTGCAGGGCCACCGCCCGCTCCACCCATGGCCAGCGGCCAGCAGCACGACCGCGCCACCTGGCTCCTGGCGCTGCCCTTCGGGGCCCTGTGGTGGCCGTGGCTGGGGCTGACGGGGGTGGCGACCGCCGGCCTGGCGTTTCTGCTGGGCGGTCTGCTGCTCTCCCCCGATCTCGACACCCACTCCCAGCCCACCCGCCGCTGGGGACCGTTGCGGCTGCTGTGGTGGCCCTACCGGCAGCTGCTGCGCCACCGCTCGCTGCTGTCCCACAGCCCGCTGCTGGGCATGGCCGGGCGCCTGGGCTACCTGACCGCCCTGCTGCTGGCACTTTGCCTGCTGCTGCAACCCCTGGGGGGGCCGAAGCCGGAGCAGCTGCTGGCCCTGGGGCAAGGGATCTGGCAGCAGCAGCGCCCCCTGCTGCTGGCGGCCCTGGTGGGGCTGGAGGCCAGCAGCTGGCTGCACCTGATCCAGGACGGCGATCCCATGCCGCGAACGCCACGGCTCCTGCGCCGCTGGAGGCGCCGACGCAGAACGATGAGAAGGTGAGAGGCAACCCGAGCGCCCGCCAGCGTCCGATGCCCGCACCGACCGATCCAACCCTGGCCGCCCTGGCGGACCTGCAGGCCGTGGTGGCCCGTCTGCGGGATCCCCAGGGTGGCTGCCCCTGGGACCTGGAACAGACCCATGCCTCGCTGGTGCCCTACGTGCTCGAAGAAGCCCACGAGGTGGCCGATGCCATCCGCCACGGCGACGACGGCCACCTGGCCGAGGAACTGGGGGACCTGCTGCTGCAGGTGGTGCTGCATGCCCAGATCGCCAGCGAGGAGGGCCGCTTCGACCTGGCGCAGGTGGCCCGCGGCATCAGCGACAAGCTGGTGCGCCGCCATCCCCATGTGTTCGGCGACGCCGAAGCCGCCGATAGCGCAGCGGTGAAGCAGACCTGGGAGGCGATCAAAGCGACGGAGAAAGCCAGCCCCGCCTCCGCCAGCCCGCTGAGCGATCGCCTGGCCGGCAAGGTGCGCGGCCAGCCCGCCCTGGCCGGCGCCATGACGATTTCGCGCAAAGCCGCCGCCGCCGGCTTCGAGTGGGAGGCCATGGATGGCGTGTGGGCGAAGGTGCACGAGGAGCTGAAGGAGCTCCAGGAGGCCGTGGCCGAGGCGATGGTCAGCGGCGACCGGACCCATGCCCAGGAGGAGCTCGGCGATGTGCTGTTCACCCTGGTGAATGTGGCCCGCTGGTGCGGCATCGACCCGGAAGCCGGCCTGGCGGGCACCAACCGCCGTTTCCTGGCACGCTTCTCCCGGGTGGAGGCCGCCCTGGACGGCCAGCTCAGCGGCCGCTCGATCGGAGAACTGGAACAGCTCTGGCAGCAGGCCAAAGCCCAGATCCGGGCGGAACGCGGCCAGCAGCCAGACAGCTGACCCCACCACAGCCACTCTCCCTAATTCTGTACAGGCTGTACAGAATTAGGGAGACATTGCACGGGCCCATCCCCAAGCCTGTCCGGGTCCCGGGCCCCGACCGGCCCAGCCCAGGCGCCCCAGATGCCCCGCGCGGCAGCTCATTCCTCCGGCAGGTCAACCCGGCCACGGCGCTGCCCCTTGATGGCACCGCGCTGTTTCTTGGCCGCCAGGCGTCGCTCCACCGAGCCGCGCGTGGGGCGGGTGGCCCTCCGGGGCGGCGGCGGCGGCCGCAGGGCCTGCTCCAACAGCTCCACCAGCCGGCGCTGGGCGGCAACGCGGTTCTGCCACTGGGATCGGTGTTCACTGGCGGCGATCACCACCGCCCCATCCACCAGCGTCCCCGCCAGACGCCGCAGGGCCCGGGCCTTCAACGCTGGTGGCAGCGCTTCGGTGGCAGCCAGGTCAAACAGCAGCTCCACCCGTGAATCGGTGGTGTTCACGTTCTGCCCACCGGGCCCGGACGAGCGCGAAAAGCGCCAGCGCAGCTGGGCCACCGGCAGCGCCACCGGCGCCTGCCCCGCCACAGTGAGCTGCAACACATCCATGGAGGGCCTTCGCCGGCGATGCGCAAGTCTGGAGGGAGCAACCGCCGCACCGATGGCCGAGAGCAGCAGCAAGCCAGCCCCCACGCCTGGCTGGGTGGATGAAATCTTTGATGGCGTGCGCTACGGCCTGGCCGGCCGCGTGATTGCGGAACAGCAGTCGCCGTTCCAGACGGTCACGATCATCGAGAGCGAGCGCTACGGCAAGGGCCTGCTGCTGGATGGCTGCTGGATGACGGCCGAGCGCCAGGAACGGCACTACCACGAGGCGATCGTGCACCCCGCCCTCTGCGGCGCCGAGCGGATCGAGCGGGTGCTGGTGATCGGCGGCGGCGATGGCGGCACCGCCCGCGAGTGCCTGCGCCACGCCGAGGTGCAGCACCTCGACATGGTGGAGATCGACGGCCTGGTGGTGGAGTGGAGCCAGCAATATCTGCCCAGCATCGGCGGTGGCTGCTGGAGCGATCCCCGCTTCCACCTCAGCGTGGGCGATGGCATCGCCTGGGCCGCAGGCGCCCCCGATGCCAGCTACGACGTGGTGATCGTGGACGGCTCCGATCCGGCCGGTCCGGCCGAGGGCCTGTTCAACCGCGCCTTCTTCCAGCACTGCCGCCGCATCCTCAAACCCGGTGGCGTGTTCGCCACCCAGAGCGAATCGCCCGAGGCCTTCCGCCAGGTGCACCTCGACACCGTGCGCCTGATCCGCGAGGTGTTCGGCCACGCCGATCCGATGTACGGCTGGGTGCCCATGTATCCAAGCGGCTGGTGGAGTTGGACGTTCGCCGCCACAGACGGCCGTCGCTATCTGCAGCCGGATCCCGCCCGCGCCGCGGCCGTCGTCTGTGGCTCCGAGATCTGGAGTCCCCGCTGGCAGCGCGGCGCCTTCGACGCCATCCCCGCCGCCATCGAGCGCGCCCTCAACGCATGAACAACCTCTTCGACACCGACGGCGCCATCTACATGGGCAGCCGGCGCGACCCGGCCGGCTGCCGGGTGGGCTTGTTCGGCGTGCCCTACGACGGCACCACCTCGTTCCGGCCCGGCACCCGCTTCGGGCCCACCGCCATCCGCGAGGTGAGCCCCGGTCTGGAGAGCTACTGCCCCCAGCTCGATCGCGACCTGGAGGAGCTGGCCATCGCCGATCTGGGCGCCGTGGACATCCCCTTCGGCGCCCCCGAACCGGTGGTGGCGGCGGTGAAGGCGGCCACCGAGGCGGTGCTGGCGCTTGGCCTCAAGCCATTGATGCTGGGCGGCGAGCACTCGATCAGCTCCGGTGCCGTTGCCGCCGTGGCAGCGCAGCACCCGGAGCTGGTGCTGGTGCAGCTCGATGCCCACGCCGATCTGCGCCACGAGTGGCTGGGCGCCCACCACAGCCACGCCTGCGCCATGCGCCGCTGCCTGGAGGTGCTGCCTAGCCAGCAGCTGCTGCAGATCGCCATCCGCAGCGGCACCCGCGAGGAGTTCACCGAACTCCGCCAGACGGGGCGCCTGGTGGCGATCGAGCGCATGGCCGAGGCCCTCAAGCCTCTGCGCGGCAAGCCCCTCTATCTCACTGTGGACCTCGACTGGTTTGATCCCGCCGTGATGGCGGGCACCGGCACCCCGGAGCCCGGCGGCTTCCTCTGGAGCCATTTCGCCAGCCTGGTGGAGGAACTCCGCCACCACACTCTGGTGGCCGCCGATGTGGTGGAACTGGCACCCATGCTCGACCCCAGCGGCGTGAGCAGCGTGCTGGCGGCCAAGGTGGTGCGCAGCCTGCTGTTCCTGCTGGATCAGTAAGCGCTCAGCAGGCGCGTCCTAATAAGCGCAAGTCCCGCTGGCCCGCTGCTCGCGCAGGCGCTCGTGCTGCTGGCCGATCAGCTGCACCGCCAGGGTGGGGTGGTTGTGCAGCAGGTTGAGAAAGCGCAGGCGATCGAGCTTCAGCAACTCCACCGGGGTGCGGGCGAAGGCGTCGTTGCGGTACACCCCGTCCTTCCAGACAATGTCCTCGTAACTGAATAGTTCGCCGGGGCGATAGCAGAGCTTGTCGCCCTTGCTATTCACCACTTCCACAATGCCGCGCCCCACGCCATAAATGGCGTCGGCCCGCTGACCACGGGTGAACACAGCGCCACCAGTGGGAAACGACAGGGTCTCACAGTCGACCTGCGTTGCCATCAGGTCAACGGGAGTGGCGACAGTCAGCGATGGAGCCAATCACCCACCTCCGGGCTTTTCGGATTTCTTCAGCTTGGCACCGAGAAGCTGTAACCCGTGCGACGTGGAACACATTTGCACCTGCCGCAAGGCATTCTTCCGGTTCTGTTCAGCTTTCCAGCAGTTCGGCCAGCGCCAGCTGCTGATTGCGGGCCTGGAGCTCCAGTCCTGGTCCGGCCCCGATCACGGGCAGCCTTGGCGGCCGCGGCGTCCAGTGGTGACACCACAGCTCTGCCGCCAGTTCAGGGTGGATTCCCAGCTGTCGCAGCTGGCACCAGCCCATCGCACCACCGCTGGGCGGGGTGCAATGGCGGCAACTGCGGCAGCAGGGGCGGGTGCCCATCCACACCGGATCGGGGTGGCCCAGGCTACGCAGCCCAACCGCGACTGCCAGGGGCACGCCCCAAAGATGCGGGTTGTCTACTGGATGCTGAAGGCGATCGATCAGGCTGGCTCCATAGGATCCGGGCCATTGCCTGCCGTGCCATGGCCGCCCCGGAACAGCCACCGCTGCGGCGGACACCCCTGTTCGAGGCCACCCGAGCCGCCGGCGGACGCCTGGTGCCCTTCGCCGGCTGGGAGATGGCCGTGCAATACAGCGGCCTGGTGCAGGAGCACACCGCCGTTCGTCAGAGCTGCGGCCTGTTCGACATCTCCCACATGGGGGTGCTCTGCCTGCGGGGCGATGGCGCCAAGGACGCCCTGCAGAGCCTGGTGCCCAGCGACCTGTTCCGCATCGGCCCCGGCGAGGCCTGCTACACGGTGCTGCTCAACGACCAGGGGGGCATCCGCGACGATCTGATCGTCTACGACCGGGGGTGGCGCCCGGGGGCCGACGGCCGGGAGAGCCACGAGCTGCTGCTGGTGATCAACGCCGCCTGTGCCGAGGCGGACACCGCCTGGCTCCGCAGCCAGCTCGAACCGGCCGGCATCAGCGTGCGTGATCACAAAGGCGCTGAGGGCGTTCTGCTGGCCCTGCAGGGTCCAGAAGCCGCAGCACACCTGGAGCGCCTGGTGGGGGAGAGCCTGGCGGGTCTGCCTCGTTTCGGCCATCGCGATCTGGTGCTGCGCCACGCCCAGGGCGACGCCGCCGGGGCAGCGGTGTTCGTGGCCCGCACCGGGTACACGGGGGAAGACGGCTTCGAACTGCTGCTGAGCCGCAACGCGGGCCTGGCCCTGTGGGCCCAGCTGCTGGCCGACGGCGTTGTGCCCTGCGGCCTCGGCGCCCGCGACACCCTGCGGCTGGAGGCGGCCATGCATCTCTACGGCTCCGACATGGACGCCAACACCACTCCCCTGGAGGTGGGACTGGGTTGGCTCGTCCACCTGGACATGCCCAAACCCTTCATCGGCCGCGCCGTGCTGGAGCGGCAGACAGCCGAGGGCGTGACGCGACGGCTGGTGGGGCTGCAGCTGCAAGGACGAGCCATCCCGCGGCATGGCTACCCGGTGCTGGCCGCAGGGGCCGTGGCGGGCAGCACACCGATCGGCACGGTCACCAGCGGCGGCTGGTCCCCCAGCCTGGAGGCCGGCATCGCCCTGGCCCTGGTGCCCAACGCGCTGGCCAAGGCCGGCACCGCTCTGGCGGTGGAGATCCGTGGTCGCGTCGAACCGGCCACGGTGGTCAAGCGACCCTTCTACAGGCGTTGACGCCGCCATGGGGCCGGCTTGCCATGGGGCGATCTGCGCTAGCCGCCGCTGCGGGGCCTGCAGCAACGCTCGCCAATTCCGTACAGGCTGTACAGAATCCAGGAGGATCGCTGAGACGTGCTGCAGGCCTACTGCTGGGGCGTGCTGCAGGCCTGCAGCTGAGACCTGAACCTCAGGCCTGAACCGGCTCCCCTCCAAGGGCCAGCCCCCCGGGTGGGACAATCGCCACTCCCAGACCCGATCCCAGCATGCGCAGCCACGGATGCGGCGACCTGCGCCCCGATGCCACCGGCCAGGCCGTCGAACTGTGCGGCTGGGTGGACCGCAGCCGCGACCACGGCGGTGTGATCTTCATCGACCTGCGCGACCGCAGCGGCACGGTGCAGATCACCGTCGACCCCGACAACGGTGCGGAGATGTTCGCCACCGCCGAGCACCTGCGCAACGAGACGGTGGTCCAGGTGCAGGGCACCGTGCGGGAACGTCCCGCCGATGCCATCAACGACAAGCTGGCCACCGGCCGCATCGAGGTGCTGGCCAGCGCCATCACCGTGCTGAATGCCGTGAAGGGCAACCTGCCCTTCCCCGTGTCGGTGCACGACGAGGAGAACACCCGCGAAGAGCTGCGGCTGCGCCACCGCTACCTCGACCTGCGCCGCGAGCGCATGAACGGCAACCTGCGGCTGCGGGCCCGCACCATTCAGGCCGCCCGCCGCTTCCTCGAAGAGCAGGGCTTCATCGAGGTGGAAACGCCGGTGCTCACCCGCTCCACCCCCGAAGGCGCCCGCGACTATCTGGTGCCGTCCAGGGTGTGCGGCGGTGAGTGGTTTGCATTGCCCCAGTCGCCCCAGCTGTTCAAGCAGCTGCTGATGGTGGGCGGCATCGAGCGCTACTACCAGGTGGCCCGCTGCTTCCGCGACGAAGACCTGCGGGCCGATCGCCAGCCGGAATTCACCCAGCTGGACATCGAGATGAGCTTCATGGACCAGGAGCAGATCCTGGAGCTCAACGAGGCCCTGATCGCCTCGATCTGGAAGGCGGTGAAAGGCGTGGAGCTGCCGCGTCCCTTCCCGCGCCTCACCTGGCACGACGCCATGGAGCGCTTCGGCACCGACCGCCCCGACACCCGCTACGGCCTGGAGCTCACCAACGTGAGCGACCTGGTGGCCGACATGGGCTTCAAGGTGTTCAGCGGGGCCGTGGCCAGCGGCGGCTCGGTGAAGTGCATCGCCGTGCCCGGCGGCAACGACGCCATCAGCAATGTGCGCATCAAACCGGGCGGCGATGTGTTCAGCGAGGCCCAGGCGGCCGGCGCCGGCGGCCTGGCCTTCATCCGCGTGCGCGAGGGCGGTGAGATCGACACGATCGGCGCCATCAAGGACAACCTGTCTGATGAGAAAAAAGCCGAGCTGCTGGCCCGCACCGCTGCCGAACCCGGCACCCTGCTGCTGTTCGGCGCCGGCGACACCGCCACGGTGAACAAGGCCCTCGATCGGGTGCGCCAGTTCCTGGCCCGCGAGCTGGGCCTGGTGAAACCCGACCGGGAGAACGACAGCTGGAACTTCCTCTGGGTGGTGGATTTCCCGATGTTCGAGTTCAACGCCGACGAGAACCGCCTCGAGGCGCTGCATCACCCCTTCTGCGCCCCCAATGCCGAGGATCTGGGCAGCGACCCGGCCGCCTGGGCCGACACCCTGCCCACGGCCCGCGCTCAGGCCTACGACCTGGTGCTCAATGGCCTGGAACTGGGGGGAGGCTCGCTGCGCATCCACGATTCCTCCCTGCAGCGCCAGGTGCTGCAGACCATCGGCCTGCCCCTGGAGGAGGCCAACCAGCAGTTCGGCTTCCTGATGGACGCCCTCGACATGGGCGCCCCGCCCCACGGCGGCCTGGCCTTCGGCGTGGACCGGATCGTGATGCTGCTGGCGGGCGAGGAGTCGATCCGCGACACGATCGCCTTCCCGAAAACCCAGCAGGCCCGCTGCCTGCTCACCGGCGCCCCCGGCGGAGTGGCCAGCAAGCAGCTCGACGAGCTGCACGTGGCCAGCACCTGGGTGGAGGAGGACGACTGAGGCCGGCGCAGGGCCAGTTCACAGGCCACGGCCCGCGGCGGCACCAGAGCGCGAACCCGAACAGAAACGTTTGTTTTGGAGGCCTGAGCGCCCTCCCTGCTGACGCTGTGGGGGCCCCGCCCAGGATCCCTCCGTGTCCCCAGGTCGCAACCAACGGCGCGCCAGCACCGATCTGGTGCGGCTCTACCTGCAGGACATCGGGCGGGTTGAGCTGCTCAGCCATGAGGAGGAACTCACCCTGGCGCGGCTGGTGCAGCGGCGGGAGCTGCTGCTGCGGGAACGGCAGACCCTCGGCCAAGGCTGCTCAGAGCTGGGCCGGCTGATCGAGCTGGAGGACGGGCGCCAGCGCCTCGCCTCCCAACTGGGCCACTGGCCCACGGTGCAGCAATGGGCCGAACGCTGCAGCACCACGGTGCCCCAGCTGCGCGAGGCCATGCGCCTCGGCCACATGGCCTGGGCGCAGCGCATCGGTGTGAGCGTGGCCGAACTCAAGCAGGCGCTGCACCACGGCCGCCGCGCCCGCGACCGCATGATCCAGGCCAACCTGCGGCTGGTGGTGGCCGTGGCCAAGAAATACCAGCAGCGGGGGCTGGAGCTGCTGGACCTGGTGCAGGAGGGCACCCTCGGGCTGGAGCGGGCGGTGGAGAAGTACGACCCCACCCGCGGTTTTCGCTTCAGCACCTATGCCTACTGGTGGATTCGCCAGGGCATCACCCGCGCCATCGCCACCCAGAGCCGCACGATCCGCCTGCCGGTGCATGTCACGGAAAAGCTGAACCGGATCAAGCGAGCCCAGCGCCAGATCGCCAGTGAGCACGGCCGTATCGCCTCAGTGGCGGATCTGGCCCAGGAACTTGGCCTCAGTGAAGACGTGGTGCGGCTCACCCTGATGCGGGTGCCCCGCTCAGTGTCGCTCGACACGAAGGTGGGCCGCGAGCAGGACACGGATCTGGGCGATCTGCTGGAGGACGGCCACGCCACCCCCGAGCAACAGCTCACCCGCGATGAACTCCATGCCGATCTGGAGGCCCTGCTGGAGGAACTCAGCAGCCGTGAGGCCGAGGTGATTCGCCTGCGCTACGGCCTGGAGGACGACACCCCTCAGACCCTCTCTCAGATCGGAGAGGGTCTGCAGCTCTCGCGCGAACGGGTGCGCCAGATCGAATCACGGGCCCTGCTCAAGCTGCGCCAACCCCAGCGCCGCTGCCGGGTGCACGACTACCTCCATCAACTGGATGCCGATCAGCCGCGCGGCTTCTGACGATCTCCTACATCCGGCTTTGGTGCGCGGCGGCCATCGCTAGAACCGGAGCACTCGCCTGCGCCCCGCCAGCCAGCCTTCGGCCATGACCTTCTCCTCCAGCGGCCCCAGCGCCCCACCGATCGACATCGGCATCCCCGCAGAGCAGCGCCAGCGCATCGCCGAGGGCCTGGGCCGGCTGCTGGCCGATTCCTATGTGCTGTACGGCAAGACCCACGGCTTCCACTGGAACGTGACCGGACCGATGTTCAACACGCTCCACCTGATGTTCATGGATCAGTATTCGGAGCTTTGGACCTCCCTGGACGTGATCGCCGAGCGCATCCGGGCCCTGAGCTGCCCGGCCCCCTTCGGTGGCAGCAGCTTCGCGGCCCTGGCCTCGATTCCCGAAACCCAGGGGGTGCCTCCAGCCCTGGAGATGGTGAAGGAGCTGGTGATGGGCCATGAGGCGGTGGCCCGCACCGCCCGGCAGGTGTTCGAGCTGGCCGATGCCACCAACGACCAGCCCACCGCCGACCTGCTCACCCAGCGGTTGCAGGTGCACGAGAAAACCGCCTGGATGCTGAGGAGCTTGCTGGAGGGCTGAGTCGGGCACCGGCCTGCGGCGGGCGCCAGCCCGGTGGGCTGGAATCCCGCCTTCGGCTCGGCGCCCGGCTCACCCTCCAGCGGCCGATGGGCGGGTGGTGGCGCAAGAACCCTCTCCCC
The DNA here is from genome assembly GCA_010029175.1 of Synechococcaceae bacterium WB8_1B_136. Classification (GTDB taxonomy): domain Bacteria; phylum Cyanobacteriota; class Cyanobacteriia; order PCC-6307; family Cyanobiaceae; genus Vulcanococcus. Next base: position 12,227 of record RGNC01000002.1, read on the forward strand.
ACGCCCGCCCGCTTTGGGGCTGCTGCAGAGGCGGCTATCGCCCGCCCTGCGGGCGCCGAGCCGCCGAGTCAGCAGCCCCAAAGCAAACCCCTCGATGGGGGTCGGTAAATTGAAGGGTCGCCTGAGGTGCCATGGCCAAATTCGTCTTCGTGACCGGTGGCGTGGTGTCCAGCATCGGCAAGGGGATCGTGGCCGCGATCCTCAAGCTCGACCCGTATCTGAATGTGGATCCGGGCACGATGAGTCCGTTCCAGCACGGTGAGGTGTTCGTCACCGAGGACGGCGCCGAGACCGACCTCGACCTGGGCCACTACGAGCGCTTCACCGACACGGCCATGTCACGCCTGAACAGCGTGACCACCGGCTCGATCTACCAGGCGGTGATCAACAAGGAGCGCCGCGGCGATTACAACGGCGGCACCGTGCAGGTGATTCCCCACATCACTGGCGAGATCCGGGAACGCATCCACCGGGTGGCGGCCAACAGCGGCTGCGATGTGGTGATCACCGAGATCGGTGGCACCGTGGGCGACATCGAATCCCTGCCATTTCTGGAGGCGATCCGCGAGTTCCGCGGCGATGTGGGCCGGAACGACCTGGCCTATGTGCACGTGACGCTGCTGCCCTACATCGGCACCTCCGGCGAACTGAAAACCAAGCCCACCCAGCACTCGGTGAAGGAGCTGCGCTCCATCGGCATCCAACCGGACGTGCTGGTGTGCCGCAGCGATCGGGAGGTGAGTGGCGACCTGAGGGCCAAGATCGGAGGCTTCTGCGGCGTACCGGCGCGGGCGGTGATCCAGTCGCTGGACGCCGACAGCATCTATGCGGTGCCGATCGCCCTGGAACAGGAGGGCCTGTGCCGCGAAGTGCTGCAGCTGCTGGGCTTGCAGGATCACGAGAGCGACATGGCCCGCTGGGCCGAGCTGGTGCATCGGCTGCGCAACCCGGGGCCGGTGGTGAAGGTGGCGCTGGTGGGCAAGTACGTGCAGCTCAACGACGCCTACCTCTCGGTGGTGGAAGCCCTGCGCCATGCCTGCATCGACCGTGATGCCAGCCTCGACCTGCACTGGATCTGCGCCGAGCAGATCGAGGAACAGGGGGCCGAGGCACTGCTACAGGGCATGGATGCGGTGGTGGTGCCGGGAGGATTCGGCAACCGCGGCGTGGATGGCAAGGTGGCGGCGATCCGCTGGTGCCGTGAACAACGGGTGCCGTTGCTGGGCATCTGCCTGGGCATGCAGTGCGCCGTGATCGAGTGGGCCCGCAACCAGGCGGGCCTGGCGGGCGCCACCAGCGCCGAACTGGATCCCGATGCAGAGCACCCGGTGATCCACCTGCTGCCCGAGCAGCAGGATGTGGTGGATCTTGGCGGCACGATGCGGCTGGGGGTGTACCCCTGCCGCCTGGCGGCGGGCAGCAGGGCCCAGGAGCTCTACGACGATGAAGTGGTGTACGAGCGCCACCGACACCGCTACGAGTTCAACAACGCCTACCGCCATCTGTTTCAGGAATCGGGCTACGTGATCAGCGGCACCTCCCCGGATGGCCGCCTGGTGGAGCTGATTGAACGCAAGGACCACCCCTACTTCATGGCCTGCCAATACCACCCCGAATTCCTCTCGCGCCCCGGGCGCCCCCACCCCCTGTTCCGCGGACTGATCGCAGCGGCGCAGAAGCAGCATGGAACTGCACCTGCGACAACAGGCAGCGCAGCAGCAAACTGAAACGCCAGCCTCAATCGACGGAGATCAGAGCTTCCGCAATGCCTCGGCCTTGTCCTGGAAGCCACCCAACAGGAGCTGAAGGTAACTCACCTTGCGCAACTTGATGTTGGCCGTCAGCGACATTCCCACTTGAAGCGGCAACACTTGACCGCTCTTCAGGTGGAACTGCTGGGAATTGAGGCGCACCGTGGCCGGGAAACGGTAGGTTTGCTTGAGCTGATCAGGCGGCAGAGCATCGGATCCCACGCTGCTGAGGGTTCCCTGCAGAACGCCGAAATCAGTAGAGGGGAATGAATCGATGGAGATTTCCGCTGGCCGGCCAACGCGCACAAAACCAATATCGGAGCTGTCGATTTCCACCTTGGCCTGCAAAGCAGAGAACGGCACGATCTTCATTACCGGCTCACTGCCCTGAGCCACAAAGCCAGGACCAGTGGGCTTGAGGTCAAACACCACTCCGTCCACAGGGGAACGCACATCCTGATATCGGATGTTCACTGACAGCTCTGTGAGCTTACTGCGCAGATCCGCAAGCTCTCCCATGATTTGCTGAACAGCCTGCTCAAGAATTGCCGTCTGCCGCAGCCTATCTACACGCAACTTCTCGATCTCGCCCTCCACCTCTCTCACTTTATTGCGCTGCTGAAGATACTGAAGCTCCGCCGAAGCACCTTCCCGCTTCAAGGCTTCCAAGCGATTGAGGATTTCCTTCTCCAGCTGAAGATTGCGACCCAGCACAGCCTCCTCAGTGTCGTTGAGATTCTGGTAGCGGCGCAACTCCACCTCCTTGAGCCTCAGCTGCTGCTCCTTGGCGGCGATCGACTGACGGATGCTGCCCTGCCGATCGAGGGTGGTTTCGTTGTCCAACCGCAGTAGCACCTGCCCCCGGGAAACCCGTTGGCCATCTTTGACCAACATCTGTTGGAGCACACCACCCACCGGCATCTGCACGGTTTTCACATCGCCAACCGGCTCGAGTTTGCCAGGTGCCACCACGACTTCATCCGTCTTGGCCAGGGCAAGCCACGCAATCGCCGCTCCAGTGGTGCCCACCAAGGTCCAGATGATCGTACGCACCAGAAAGCGAGACTGCTGCAGCCCCATTTCCTCACGATTGGCCTGAAAGCGACGTTCAATCGCATTCTGGGCTGAACGCATCAAAGCGCCGGGTTTGCTGGAACGGGTCATCAGACAGCCTCCTGCTGGCGATAGAGCGCGAAGTAGCGGCCACGCCGCTCAATCAGTTCATCGTGGGTGCCAACCTCTGCGATGGCACCGTCGTGCAGCATCACGATCTGATCAGCCCTGCGGATGGTGGACAGGCGATGGGTGATGAAGAACACCGTGCAATGCTGCAGGTTGTCGAGCAAGTTGTCGCACACCCGTCGTTCGGTGTCGTAATCAAGGGCGCTCGTTGCCTCATCGAGCACCAACAAACGAGGCTTGGACAGCAGAGTACGTGCCAGAGCCAAGCGTTGTCGCTGCCCCCCGGAGAGGTTGGCGCCCCTCTCACCCACGTTGGCGCTGTAGCCACCGGGCAGATCCATGATGAAATCATGAGCACAGGCGAGACGAGCGGCTTCAACGATGGCGTCGCTGGTGGCGTCGGGATCTGTGAGGGCAATATTTTCGGCCACAGACCCTGTGAACAAGAGGGGCTCCTGGGGAACGATCCCGATCTGACGCCGCAGGGAGTAAAGCTCGACTTTGTCGATGTCATAGCCATCGACGAACACGCGGCCACTGTTGGGCGAATAGAGGCGAGAGAGCATTTTGGTTAGCGTGCTCTTGCCACTGCCACTCTGGCCCACCACCCCAACAAACGTTCCCGCCGCGATGGTGAGATTGATGTGGTTCAGAACCAGGGGCGAATTAGGCGCGAAGGAGAAGCAAAGGTCGTCAAAGCGCACTTCCCCATCAATGGGAGGAAGGGGAATTTTGCCCTTATCCGCCTCGTCGGATTCTTCGGGTGTGTCCACCACATCCGCCAAGCGCTCAAACGACACCTTCAACTCCTGGATGTTCTGCCAGATCGAGGAGAGACGCAGCAACGGCTGGGTGACATAGCCGGAGAGAATGCGGAAGGCAATCAACTGACCCAGACTCATTTCACCCTTCAGCACAAGGGTGGCTCCCACCCAGAGCACCAGCAGCTGTGACAGCTTCTGGAGTACCTGGGATGTTTCCGTTAGGGCGGTGCCAGTGATGGTCTTCTCAAAGGCCCTGGCGATGTATTTGCTATAGAGGCTCTGCCATTTCCACCGGCTGATCATCTCCACGTTCTGGGCTTTCACGGTCTGGATGCCGGTGAGCACCTCCACCAGATGGCTCTGGGTGCGGGCATTTTCCTGGGCCGTATCGCGATACTGGCGACGGAACAGCGGTGCCCCAACCACCGTCAGGCCGATCTGAATCGGCAGCACACACAGGGCGATCAGCGTGAGCAGCCAGCTGTAGATCACCATCACCACGATGTAGATCACCGAGAAGGCGGTGTCCAGCAGGGTGGTGAGAGCTTGACCCGTGAGGAAATTGCGGATCTTCTCCAGCTCGGCGATGCGGGTTCCCAACTCCCCCACCGGACGGCGATCGAAGTAGTTCAGCGGCAGGCGCAACAGATGATCGATCACCTCCGATCCAAGGCGCAAATCAATGCGGTTGGTGGTTTCCGTAAACAGGAAGGTTCTCAGGGCACCGATCAAGCCTTCCAGCATGGTGACCACCACCAGGGCAATGCCCAGCACCTGGAGCGTATCCAGACTGCGCTGACTGATCACCTTATCGATGATCACCTGAATCAGCAGAGGATTGGCCAAGCTGAACAGCTGAACCACAAACGAGGCCAGCAGCACCTGAAACAGGATGCCGCGATAGCGACGCAGGGCCGGCCAGAACCAGCTGAAACCAAAACGCTCTTCAGGACTGCCGCTGCGACGCTCCAACAGCAGCAGCTCGATGCCATCGGGGAAGACCTCGGGCAAGTCTTCGGGGGGAACCACCACCAGGCCATCCCGCGGCGAAGCCACATGCAGACCGCGGGCATTGGCGGCCTTCACCAGGGCAAAGCCCTCCTTCCAGGGGATGAGCGCCGGTGTCTGGAGGCGGGTGCCCTGACTGGCCTGGACGCGCACGCCACTCACGTGCAGACCCATCATCGCGGCGATGTTGCCGCAGAGCTGGAGATCGGGAGCCTGGCCGCGGCGCAAGGCATCGCGCAGGATCTTCTCAATCGCGTCGCGACGGAAGGGCAACTGCAATTCCGCCGCCAGCATCTGGAAGCAGGCCAGGGTTTCCTCCAGTGGCCCCTCACCGCGCAGCAGCCGGAACGGCACCTGATCGCGCTGACCGAGATCCAGGCCCGAGGCCAGGGGTGTGCCGCCTGAGGCACTCACAAGATCGCCCCCGATGGCAATGTCAGCGGAAGCTTGCGTCTGCTCGCCGGGCCGAGACGGACCTTCAAGCGAGGCCAGCCATTCAGCGCCAACGGCAATCAGACGCGGAGGGAGCGGTGGATTGGCTTGCGGCAAACCGGCAGCGGGATTCAGGCGCGAGCCGATTGGATGCTGGGGCAGGTTGTGACTGGCAGCCAGCAGCACCAGATCCGCCGGGAGCTGAGCCAGCACCTCGGCCTTGGGTTGAATCAGACGGGCCGAGGCGCGAGCAGCGCTGAACTGCTCCAGCAGGCTGACCCCCTGGCGAGGGTGTGCAGCGAGCAACACCTCCACCAAGGCCACAAGCTCGGCGCTGAACAGGTGGCTGGCGCACCACTGGGCAAAGCCGGGCTCCGAGGCCAAGAACCGCACCACCAGCGCATCGGGGATGGCCCATGCCCGCACGATCCCCGAGGCGCTGGCGTCTTCACAGGGTTTGGCTCGCAGCAAGGAGGCCAGACCCACGAACGCGCCAGAGCCGAGCTTCTCCACCGTGAACAGCCGGCCGTGGTCACGGCTGAGCAGTCGAACCTGGCCCTCGGACAGCAGCAGCACTTCGCTGGGAATCAGGTCAGGCTGGCTGAGGGACTGACCGGTGGAGAACTGGCGCAGCTGCGCGCTGGACTCCAGCTCTGCGCGTGCCTGGCCGCTGAGGGAGGCGAAAGCTGGATGGGCCTGCAGCAGGTTGGGAGAAGGGGACAGGGTCATCGTGGCTGGGCAGCAGACACCGGGGACAGCAGCAGCGGACGCAGTTGTTGCAGGCGGGCCTCGACGGCCTGCTCGAGCCACTGCTCGAACAACTCCTGGCTCATCTGGAGCGCCATGGGCTCGTCAAAGCTGGCGGGGGTGAGAGATTCCAGCCGGAACACCAGCCACCACCGCTCAATCTGGAAAGGCTCCTGCACCACTCCCGCCGGAGCCGTGCGGAGGCGCTCCACCAGCTGGGGATGGGCCTGGGTCAGCGGTACGGGGCCAACGATGCCACGGGTGGCACGTTCGGGACCTTCCGCGTAATTGGCAGCCAGGTCGGCGAAGTTGGCCTCACCCTCCTGAAGCTGAAGATAGAGCTCGCGGGCCAGGCCCTCATCCTCCAGGCGCAACAGGCTGTACACCACCCGATCCAGCTGATGCTTGCGCTCCAGGAAGCGGGCTTCGGCCTTGGGCCGGTAGAGCCGCTCGCAATGGCGGTGGATGCGCAGGGGCAACTCCACCTGAACGGCGAGGGCCTCGGGGGTGAACAGGTTGGCCACACGGAACCGCTCCAGGGCTTCGCCATCCGGGAGACGCCGCTCCTGGGCGAAACTCACCACGGCCTGGCGTCGCTCCTCCTCACTGAGGTCTTCTTGGGCCACGGACTCCTGCAGCAGCTGCTGACGGAGGTAGGGCCGCAGCAAACCACACCGGGCCAAGGCTGCCAGGGCATCCTGCTGAAGATCGAAGCGGGGTGAGGGGGCGAGAGAGCCGTTGGACCATTCACCTTGGGGCGACGGACTGGACAAAACTGGCGCTCTCAACGGGGCCATGGTGCCATGCCCGGGCGGATCGCCCAATACCTTGATGGGATGACTGAAACGGAAGCCGCACAACCAACTGAAACGAGTGCCGCCGCGCTGATGGGGGGGCTCCCGGTGGTGGAACGGTTCCACTCTCTGCAGGGAGAGGGAGTCCATGCGGGGCGGAGCGCATTCTTCATCCGGCTCGGCGGTTGCGGAGTGGGCTGCCAGTGGTGCGACACCAAGCACTCCTGGCCGGAGGCAGCGCACCCCAGGTGCAGCCTGAGCAGTCTGGGCCTGGAGGCGGCCAAGGCGGTGGCAGCAGGTGCGGCGTTCGTGGTGGTCACCGGGGGCGAGCCACTGCACCATGAGCTGACTGAACTCTGCCGGACGTTGAGACAGCAGATCTGCCGCATCAACGGGGAGGAGGCGCCGCTCCACCTGGAGACCAGTGGCGTGGATGCGCTCACAGGACGGTTTGACTGGATCACCCTCTCGCCAAAACCACACAAGCCACCAACAGATGAGTTACTGGCGGCTTGCGATGAGCTCAAGGTGATCGTGCATGGCCCCCAGGATCTGGACTTCGCGGAACAGATGGCCAGAGCAGCTGCTGACCTGCGGGGATTAGGCAGAGGCTTCACAAGCCGTGGTGGCCCGACCCTCCTGCTTCAACCTGGCCACAAATGCGAACTGGGGCAACAACTGGCCATCGATCATGTGAAAGCGAATAGCCGCTGGAGGCTATCCCTGCAGACCCACAAGGTACTGGGTGTTCGCTGATGGCAACGCAAACGCCCTGCAGATGTTGAGCACGAGAAGTTCGCGAGCATCACTCATACAAGCACCAACAATTAGGGCTGCCCAATGATTTCACCCCCTTTGCCAGCAACCGTGGGTCGCGTCGGTTAGGGCATCAACTGTGCCGACTGACTCTCGTTCTCTGCCTTCCAAAGCCGCCATCGCACTTCCAGGGGAGCGGGGGCATCCACCACGATCGGGACGCTGACGTTGTAAGGCACCACGTAGGGCTTGCCGGCCATGGTGACGAACTTCGACTGGCGTTGATCGCCGGGGCAGGCCATGCGCGTGGAGATCAGCGGGCCCACATGGGTGACGCGGTAGAGCTCACGCTGGCCTTCCGGCAACCGCTCAGGGCTGATGCGGGCACTGAAGCTATGCAGGTTGCAGTCCACCAGAGCGGTCTGACCCACCAGCAGCTGCACACGCCAATCGCGCGGGTTGGCGGAGATGTTGGGATCACTGCTGGGACGGAGGACCCCAGGAAGCTGAATCACCCAGCGGCGGTCGCCCGCAACCGGTTTGGGGTAACCCGTGAGATCCAGGCGGGGAATGGCGCCAGCCCCCAGGGCAGACACCAACACCAGCGTTCCTGCCGCCAACCCTGCACGCAACGCCACAGCCCCACCAGCCATCTGGTGGCATCTTGGCGGTGAACCCCAGGGGCGTCAGCCATCTGTCAGCCTCCAAGCCATGAGCAGCGCAACGCTTTCCGCTGGCACAGCCGAGCAACCGCCCGGGCAGCAACGGCTCTCCATCGCCCTGCTCTCCGGCGGGCTGGATTCCGCCACCGCCGCCGCCCTCGCCATCGAGGCGGGTGACCGGGTGATCGGCCTCTCCTTCGACTACGGCCAGCGCCACCGCCGCGAGCTCCAGGCGGCCGCAGCACTGGCCGAGGACCTCAACCTGGCTGAGCACCACACCATCGCCGTGAACCTGGCGGCCTGGGGTGGATCAGCCCTCACCGATGCCGCCATCGCCGTGCCCACCGCTGGCGTGGAGGCCGGAGTGATCCCCAGCACCTACGTGCCGGGCCGCAACACCGTGTTCATCGCCCTGGGCCTGAGCCTGGCGGAAGCCCGCGGCGCCAGCCGACTGGTGCTGGGGGTGAATGCCATCGACTACTCCGGCTACCCGGACTGCCGCCCCGACTACCTGGCCGCTTATCAGACCCTGGCGGATCTGGCCACCAAGGCCGGCCGCGAGGGCCACGGCGCCAAGCTCTGGGCGCCCCTGGTGACCTGGAGCAAGACCCGTATCGTGCAGGAGGCCCTGCGGCTGGGTGTGCCGATCGCCAACACCTGGAGCTGCTACAGCGGCGGCGAACGGCCCTGCGGCCGCTGCGACAGCTGCCGCATCCGCGATGCCGCCCTGATCGAGGCGGGGCGCCCCGACCTGGCCAGCCGCCCGTGATCGTTCCCCGGCGCCTGGAGCTGCCCTGGCGGGACCCAGCCCTGCTGGCCCAGCGGCTGGCCGCCCACTACGGCGCGGAGGGGCTGATCTGGCTGGATGGCGACGGCACGGGCCTCGGCCGCCACGCCACCCTCGCCGCCGCCCCCTTGGCCCAGCGGTGTTGCCGCGGCCTGCCGGGATCGGCGGGTGCCCTGGATCCCTTCCAGGCCCTGCGGCAGCTGGAACCCGGCCACTGGTGTGGCTGGCTCAGCTACGAGGCAGCGGCCTGGGTGGAGCCAGCCGCCCACTGGAAGGCCCACACGATGGCCTGCCTCTGGCTGGCCCGCCACGATCCGCTGCTGCGCTTCGATCTGATCGAGCGGCGCCTGTGGCTGGAGGGCACGGACCCCGACCGCAACGACGAGCTGGCCCAACTGGTGGAGGCTGAGGGCCCGGGGCCTGAACCCGGCCAGGGCGATGCCCTGCCGCTGGAGCACTGGCGGTGGCACAGCACCAGCGAGCAGTTTGCCGCTGGGGTGCAGCGCATCCGCGCCTGGATCGCCGGTGGTGATCTGTTCCAGGCCAACCTCACCGCCTGCTGCGAGCAGGAGCTCCCCGCGGCGGCGTCTGCCCTGGAGCTCTATCTGCGCCTGCGGCAGGCCAGCCCAGCCCCATTCGCCGGCCTGTTGATCGGCGCGGGCGGCGCCAGGGGCGAAGCCGTGCTCTCCGCCTCCCCGGAGCGCTTCCTGCAGGTGAGCGCCACTGGCCAGGTGGAGACACGGCCGATCAAGGGCACCCGCCCGCGCCACAGCGATCCCGAGCGGGACGCCGCGGCGGCCGCTGAACTGGTGTGCAGCCCCAAGGACCGGGCCGAGAACGTGATGATCGTGGATTTGCTGCGCAACGACCTGGGTCGCGTGTGCGTGCCGGGCTCGGTGCAGGTGCCGCAGCTGGTGGGGCTGGAGAGCTATGCCCAGGTGCATCACCTCACCTCCGTGGTGTGCGGGCAGTTGCGGCCGGCGCTGAGCTGGGTCGACCTGCTGCAGGCCTGCTGGCCCGGCGGCTCCATCACGGGAGCCCCGAAGCTGCGGGCCTGCCAACGGCTCAGCGCACTGGAGCCGGTGGCCCGCGGGCCCTACTGCGGCTCGCTGCTGCGGATCAACTGGGATGGCAGCTTCGACAGCAACATCCTGATCCGCTCGCTGCTGCTGCAGGGCCGGCGGCTGCGGGCCCACGCCGGCTGCGGCATCGTGGCCGACTCCGATCCCCACGCTGAAGCCGAGGAAATGGGCTGGAAACTGCACCCGCTGCTGCGGGCCCTGAGCTGATGGCCATCGCCTGGATCGATGGCCGCTGGGGCGATCCCGCCCACCTGGGGCTGCCCCTGCTGGATCGCGGCCTCCAGCTGGCCGACGGGTTGTTTGAAACGCTGCTGATCAGCGGCGGCCAGCCGCGGTTGCTGGCACAGCACCTGGCGCGCTGGCGGCACTCCGCCCGGCTGCTGGGCATGGATCCACCGCCGAGCGACGCCCAGCTGCAGCCCCTGATCGCCGAGGCCATCGCCCGCTGCCCGCTGGCCCCAGGCGGCAGCGGGGCCCTGCGCCTCAACTGGAGCCGCGGCCAGCCTGAGGCCCAGGGCGAGGGCCCCTCCGCCAGGGGCATTGCCTTACCGGCGCCGGACGAGCCCCCCCTGCGTCACCGTTTCTGGCTGCAGCTGAGCGCCTGCACCCCCACGTTCACGCCGCTTACGGCGATGGTGAGTCGCCAGGAGCGCCGCAACGCCAACAGCCTGCTGAGCCGGTGCAAGACCTTCGCCTACGGCCAGGCGATCCAGGCCCGCCGCGAAGCCCGCGAGGCAGGGGTCGACGAGGCACTGCTGCTCAGCACCTCCGGCGAACTCTGCTGCGGCACCACCGCCAACCTGCTGGTGCTGCGCCAGGGCCGCTGGCTGACACCGCCCCTGACCAGCGGCTGCCTGCCGGGGGTGATGCGCCAGCGAGCCCTGGAGCTGGGGTTGGCTCGGGAGACCAGCTTGACGGCCGAACCGCAACCGGGCGACCGCTGGCTGCTGATCAACAGCCTGAGCTGTCGCCCCATCGTGGCCCTGCAGGGCCAGAACCTGGCCTCGCTCGACAACCCCGAGGCGTTCTGGACTCAGTTGCAGCCCTGAGTGGAGATCCGGTAGGTGAAGCCCGTGGCCGCCTGATCAGCGCTGGCGCCGATCTTGAAGTTGAGCTGGCTCACGGTTTTGCCGGGCACCGCCGGGATGCTCCACTGGCGGCCGGTGCCCACCTGGGGGGCATACGACTCATTGATCACCTGCAGGTTGGAACCATCGGTGAACTTCAGGTAGCCCTGAATCGGATAGGTGGCACTCACCGAGGAATCAGCGGTGAAGAAGAACTTGTAGCTGCCATAGGGCTGGGTCACGAAGAAATCGGTGTTCCAGTTCGGGCGACCGAAGGGGTTGCCAGGGCCGATGGTCTTGGTGACGACCGGAGTGACGCCATTGCCTCCCACGGGGGACAGGAACTGACAGCGCTGGGCCCAGGCGGGAGCGGACGATGCCAGGAGGGCGCAGCTGCCGGCGCAGAAGCTGAGCAGACGGGTGGAGAAGGCCATGGCCTGAGGCAGAAGACAAGCCCCCCCTACTTAGCAGCAAATCGATGCAGCATGGGGCTCTTCTGAGCCCCACTCGGCTCCATGGTCAGCGAGAGCTCCGGCCTGAAACGCAGTCTCGGCCTGCGCAGCCTCACCCTGGCGGTGGTGACCAGCACCATCGGCTCCGGCTGGCTGTTCGCACCGTTCTATGCCGCCAGGGCCGCCGGCCCCATCAGCCTGGTGGCGTGGCTGCTGGGCGGCCTGCTCAGCTTCGCCCTGGCCCTGGTGTTCGCCGAACTGGGTGCCCTGGTGCCCAGTTCAGGGGCCCTGGCCCAGATTCCCCTGCTCAGCCATGGCCGCAGCGCCGGTTTCATCGGCGGCTGGTGTGCCTGGATCGCCTACCTCACGTTGCCAACCGTGGAGGTGCTGGCGATGTTGCAATACCTGGCCAGCAGCCTTCCCTGGCTCACGAGCGATGGCGGGCAGGGACAGGTGCTCAGTGGAGCAGGACTGGCACTGGCCATTGCGCTGCTGGCGTTGATGGCCTGGATCAACCTGGCGGGGATCAGCTGGCTGGCCCGCTGGATCGATGGACTCACCAGCTGGAAACTGGTGGTGCCGTTGCTCGTCTCGGTGTGGCTGATGCTCACGGCGGGGCACTGGGGCAACCTGCAGGGCAGCACCGGGCCAGCACTCGCCGAGCTGACCAGCGCCATCAGCAGCGGCGGCATCCTCTTCAGCCTGCTGGGATTCCGCACGGCCATGGATCTGGCCGGTGAGGCCCGCGATCCCCAACGCACCGTGCCCAGGGCGATGGCCCTGGGGCTGGGACTGTCGCTGGGGATCTATGTCGTGCTCCAACTGGCCTTCCTGGTGGCGGTGCCGCCGGAGCTGCTCACGCAGGGATGGAGCGGGCTGACCCTCACCGCCCACGGCGGTCCCCTGGTGGCCCTCGCCATGGGGCTCGGGCTCACCTGGGTGGTGGGACTGCTGCTCAGTGATGCAGTGGTCTCGCCTGGTGCCACTGCCCTCACCTACATGGGGGTGTCGGCACGCGTGGCCTGGATGATGGGCCGCTGCGGGTTGCTGTCCGCCAGCTTGGGCCGGCTCAACCGTCAGGCCGTGCCCGCCGTGGCCCTGCTGTGGAGCCTGGCGATCGGCGTGGTGCTGCTGCTGGGCGGCCCGAGCTGGCAGCGGGTGGTGAGCTTCCTCACCGCCACCCTGGTGATCGCCCTTGCTGTGGGCCCGGTGAGTCTGTTAGCCCTGCGCAGGCAGCTGCCAGCCGTGCCCCGCCCCTTTCAGCTGCCCGCTGCGGAGCTGTGGTGTCCACTCACCTTCGTGGCCGCCAGCTGGGCCGTGCTGTGGTGCGGCCGAGCTGCCCTGGAGGGAGCCGTGGCCCTGGTGCTGCTGCCAGCCCTGCTGTTCTGCGGCCTGCAACAGCAGCGGGGCCACGCCATCGATGCACGCCATGGCGCCTGGTGGGTGCTGTACCTGGGCGGATTGCTCAGCATCGCCGAGCTCACGGGGCCTGGACGATGCCTGCCCCTGGGGAGCGGGCCCCAGTTGCTGCTGGTGGAGGGTTTTGCCCTGCTGGTGTTTCCCCTGGCGGTGCGATCGCGGCTGCCGCAGATCTCAACGCAGGCTGGGGTGACCCTGGAGGACACCCCACTCACCCGCTGACCGTCAGATGCTCAGGAAGCGGTCGACCACCTCTTTGCTGAGCTCGCCAGTGGGGCCGCTGGCCACCACACCGCCCTTCTGCATCGCGTAATACCAGTCGGCCTGGCGCACGAAGTGCAGATGCTGCTCCACCAGCAGCACGCTGATGCCGGTGGTGTCGATGATGCGGCGCACGGCCCTCTCGATGTCGAGCACCACGGAGGGCTGAATTCCCTCGGTGGGTTCATCGAGCAACAGCAGCTTGGGCTGGCCCAACAGGGCGCGAGCGATGGCCAGCTGTTGCTGCTGACCGCCCGAGAGGTCACCGCCGCGGCGGTTGAGGAACTGTTCCAGGATCGGAAACAGCTCAAACACCAGCGGATCGATGTGTCGATGCCGGGCCAGACCACCCGGCAGAGCCTCCAGCCCCAGCAGCAGGTTCTCACGCACCGTGAGCTGGGGAATGATCTCCCGCCCCTGGGGCACATAGCCGATGCCTGCTCGGGCCCTCCCATGGGGCGCCATGGCCGAGAGCTCCCGTCGCTCCAGTTCCACCGAGCCGCTGCGCTGGCGCAACAGGCCGATCACCGTTTTGAGCAGGGTGGTCTTACCCACGCCGTTGCGGCCGATCAGGCACACCATCTGCCCCGGCTTCACGCTGAGGTCGACGTTGCGCAGGATATGGCTCTCGCCGTAGTAGACGTTCAGCCCGCACACGTCGAGCAGAGTGCTGGTCATGCCGCCTCCTGAGTGTCACTGCCGAGGTACACCTCGATCACCCGCGGATCGCTCTGCACCTGTTCCATCGATCCCTCGCACAGCACGTGCCCCTCGTGCAGCACCGTGACCGGAGCCTGCAGATCGCGGATGAACTCCATGTCGTGCTCGATCACCAGCACGGTGTGATCCCCCGCCAGCTGCCGCAACAGCTCTCCGGTGCGAGCGGTTTCCTCATCGGTGAGGCCCGCCACCGGTTCATCCACCAGCAGCAGATCGGGGTCCTGGGCCACCAGCATGGCGATCTCCAACCACTGCTTCTGGCCGTGGGAAAGCCCCCCGGCCGGCTGATGGGCATGGGCTTCCAGGCCCACCACCGCCAGCAGCTGCTGCACCCGATCGCGCTGCTCCACGCTCAAGGCACCGAACAGCAGCGCCGCCGGCCCATGGGGGGCCCGCAGCGCCAGTTCCAGGTTGCGCCGCGGTGTGAGGTTCTGATACACGCGAGGCGCCTGGAACTTGCGGCCGATGCCCAGGCGCGAGATGCGGTGCTCGCTCTGGCCCACGATCGAGCGCCCCCGGAACAGCACATCGCCGCGGCTGGGTTTCACCTTGCCGGTGATCACATCGAGGAAGGTGGTCTTGCCGGCGCCATTGGGGCCAATCACGGCCCGCAACTCGCCCGGGGCGAGCTGCAGGTTGAGGTCGTTGAGGGCGAGAAAGCCGTCGAAGCTGACGCTCACCCCCCGCAGTTCAAGCAGAGTCATCGCCGATGGGGTTGTGGTGGTCATGCGGCACCTCCGTGGGAACCGTCGTCGAAACGGCGCTGCTCGGCCTGCACCTCGGGGTCGAGATCCAGGGATGGATAGGTGGCGGCCTTCGGCGGCCAACCCACCATGGCGATCAGGCGGGCGGGGCCGCCCTGACGCCACCAGCCCATCAGGCCATCCGGCAGCGCCGTGACCACCAGCAGGAACAAGCCCCCCTGGATGAACAGCCAGGTTTCCGGCAGCTGCTCACTCACCAGCGACTTGGCGTAGTTGATCAGCACCGCTCCAAGCACGGCACCGATCAGGGTGCCGCGGCCGCCCACCGCCACCCAGATCACCATCTCGATCGAGAAGGGCACCGCCATGTACTGGGGGCTCACGATGCCCGACTGCACGGTGTAGAGCGCTCCGCTGATGCCCGCCAGGGCACCCGCCACCGCAAACACCACGGTTTTGTAGGCGGTGGGGTTGTAACCGGTGAAGCGCAGGCGGGGCTCATCGTCGCGGATGGCCACCAGGGCATCGCCAAAGCGGCCGGAGCTGAGCCAACGGCAGAGGAACCAGGCACCGATCACCAGCACCAGCGTGAGCCAGAACAGGTTGCGCTGCATGGCATCACTGCCCACCAGCTCACCAAAGATGCGCGCCGTATCGGTTTTGAGGCCGTTGGTGCCGTTGATCAGCTTCTGCTGGCCATTGAAGAAGTTGAAGAACACCAGCAGGGCGGCCTGGGTGAGGATCGAGAAGTACACCCCCTTGATGCGGTTGCGGAACACCAGATAGCCCAGCAGACCTGCCACCAGGGCAGGGATCACCCAGATGGCGAAGAAGGTGAACAACGGGGAGTTGAACGGCTGCCAGAAGGCCGGCAGGCTCTTCACCCCGTAGAGCGAGAAGAACTCCGGCAGTTCACCAGGCTGCAGTGAGGCAAGCTGCAGATACATGCCCAGGGCATACCCGCCAAGGGCAAAGAAGATGCCCTGCCCAAGGCTGAGCATGCCAGTGTAGCCCCAGATCAGATCAATGCCGAGGGCCACAATGCCCAGGGAGAGGAAGCGCCCGAGCAGATTGAGGCGAAAGGGGGGCAGCAGCACCGGCAGCACCAGGGCCGCCACCACGATCAGCAGCCAGGGCAGCCAGCGCCGCAGCTGGCGGCCCGAGAGAAGGTCCGGCATCGATCAGGCCTCCACCATGCGACCTTTCTGCGGGAACAGACCGGCGGGTCTGATCTGCAGAAACACCACGATCAGGGCGAATACCAGCACCTTCGCCATCGAGGTGGTGGCAAAGAAACTGATCAGCCCATTGAGGGCCTCCGGCATGGCGGGCCACACCAGCAGCAGCGAACCCGATCCCACGATGTAGCTGAGCACGCCGATGCCCAGGGCCGCCAGCACCGTACCGGCGAGCTTGCCGACACCACCGAGCACCACCACCATGAAGCAATCCACGATGTAGTTGCCGCCGAGGTTCGGCCCCACCGATCCCAGCAAGGTCACCGCCACACCGGCCACACCGGCGAGCCCTGAGCCGATCAGAAAGGTGAGCGCATCCACCGTTTGGGTGGGGATGCCGAGGCAGGCGCTCATGGGCCGGTTCTGGGTGACGGCACGGATGCGAATGCCCCACACGCTCTTCTGCAGGAACCAGCTCACCGCCACCAGGGCCAAGGCCGTGAGGGCGATGATGAACAGCCGAGCGGCGGGCATGTTCACCGCCCCCACATCGATGGAGCCCCGCAGCCAGGTGGGTGCGGTCACGTCGATGTTGCGGGCGCTGAACCAGGGCTGATCCAGCGTGCGCTGCTCGCCCAGCAGGGAGGCCACCACGATGCCGATCAGGCCGGAGAGCACCCAGCTGCCGGTGCCGAGCAGCGGCGTCCAGCGCTGATGCCACCACCGCTTCGGGGTGAAGCGGGGAATCAGCAACCCGCCAGCCACCGCCAGCACCAGGCCGATGGCGAAGGCACTGCTGACGGAGCGCACGAACTGCTGCAGGATCAGGCTCACCCCCCAGGTGGCCAACAGGGTTTCCAGGGGCCGGCCGTACAGGCGACGGATCACTGTTTTCTCCAGCAGCAGCCCCACCAGGCCGCTCACCAGAAACGCCAGCGGGATCGCCACCAGGATGTACACCGGGAACAGCGCTTCCGGCAGCACAGCCTTGAAAATGTTTTGCACCACGAAGGTGGTGTAAGCACCGAGCATCATCAACTCGCCATGGGCCATGTTGATGACACCCATCAGACCAAACACCACGGCCAGGCCCAGTGCCGCCAGCACCAGCACCGAGCCAATGGCCAGGCCATTGAACAGTGTGTCGTAGAGAAGATCCATCGCACCCCGAAGGGATCAGGCAAAGGGAGAAACAACAGCAGCGGCAAAGCCGCTGCAGAAAGCCCGGTGGGGGATGGGGCTCCTGGCCACATCCCCGGGATCGATCACATCTTGTACTTGCCGGCGTCGGGACGCTTCTGGGTCCAGTCGCAGGTGTAACCCTTGGTTTCGGGTACGTACTGGTTCCAGGCCACGGGCTTCACGAAGCCCTTGTCCTCAAGGATCTTGAACATGCCATCCTTCTGCACCTCGCCGATCAGCACGCGCTTCTCCACGTGGTGGTTGGTCTGCACGGTCACCTTGCCCTCCGGCGCATCAAAGCTCACGCCAACCAGGGCTTCACGCACCTTGTTGTCGTCGACACTGCCAGCCTTCTCGGCGGCGGCGGCCCAGAGATAGACCATCATGTAGGCGGCCTCAGCGGGGTCGTTGGTGACGCGCTTGTCGCCGTACTTGGCCTTGAAGTTCTTGGTGAACTCCTTGGAGGCCGGAGTATCAAGGCTCTGGAAGAAGTTCCAGGCGGCGTAGGTTCCTTCCAGGTACTCAGGACCGATGGCGGCGATCTCCTCCTCGGCGATCGAGAAACTCATGATCGAGTAGCCATTGGCAGGAGTGATACCAGCGGCCTTCATCTGCTTGAAGAAGGCCACATTGCTATCGCCATTGAGGGTGTTCACGATCACACCGCCCTTGGGCAGAGCCTGCTTGATCTTGGCGATGATCGGAGCCACCTCGGTGTTGCCCAGGGGCAGGTAGTCCTCACCGACAACCTTGCCGCCGTTGGCCTTGAGCTGCTCCTTCATGATCGTGTTGGCCGTACGCGGATACACGTAGTCGGAACCAACGAGGAAGAAATCCTTGCCCTTGTTCTTGAGCAGCCAATCCACCGCGGGCTCAGCCTGCTGGTTGGGCGCCGCACCGCTGTAGAAGATGTTCTTGGAGCACTCCTGCCCCTCGTATTGAATCGGGTAGAAGAGGAAGTGATCCTTGGCCTCGAACACCGGCAGCATCGCCTTGCGGCTGGCTGAGGTCCAACCGCCGAACACCACAGACACCTGATCCTGATCGATCAATTTCTTGGCCTTCTCGGCGAAGGTGGGCCAATCGGAGGCACCATCCTCTTCAACGGGCACAATCTTCAGCTTCTTGCCGCCGATCTTCACCCCGCCCTTGGCATTGATCTCATCAATGGCCATCAGTTCGGCTTCGGCCACCGTGTTTTCGGAGATGGCCATGGTGCCGGAGCGGGAGTGCAGGATTCCCACCTTCACTTCGCCATCGAAGTTGCCAGAGGCCTTGTCGCCGCCACCGCAGGCCACCAGCGAGAGCGAAGTGGCGAGGGCCGTGGCACCGCACAGCAGACGCAGTGAAGTTTTCCGCATCGAGGCAGATGTCATGGGTTCTAAAAGCACAGATTGGTGACCCGCCGAACAGCGGTGGGGCGACCGTATCGAGCGCCCCCTGCGCCATTTGGTAGCCGATCGAACCGTTTGACGAACCCAGCAGAATCCAGGCCCCGCAATGGATTCAAGCGATGAAATCCGCTTGCGAACGCTGTGTCAGTTGCTACCGAACCAGACTCAGCTTGGTAGCTGTTGCAACACAAACGCCTCCACCCGATCGAGGCCCTCGCCGGAGTGGAGGTTGGTGAAACACCAGGGCCGCCCGGGCCGCATGCGCTCGGTGTCGCGCTCCATCACCTCCAGGCTGGCGCCCACCATCGGCGCCAGATCGATCTTGTTGATCACCAGCAGATCGGAGCGGGTGATGCCAGGCCCCCCCTTGCGGGGGATCTTGTCGCCGGCGGCCACATCGATCACATAGATGCACAGGTCCACCAGCTCCGGGCTGAAGCTGGCGGCCAGGTTGTCGCCGCCGCTCTCCACCAGCACCAGATCCAGATCCGGGAAGGCCTGCTCCAGCTCCTGCACCGCAGCCCGGTTGATCGAGCAGTCCTCGCGGATGGCGGTGTGGGGGCAGCCCCCTGTTTCCACGCCACGGATGCGCTCGGGCTCCAGCGCCCCGGCGCGGGTGAGGAACTGGGCATCCTCCTGGGTGTAGATGTCGTTGGTGACCACCGCCAGCTCCAGGCGTTGCCGGAGCCGGCGGCAGAGGGCCTCCACCAGGGCGGTCTTGCCGGAGCCCACCGGCCCGGCCACACCCACCCGCAGGCGGCTGGCGGCCATCAGCTCACCACTTTGTCGGCCTGCTTCAGCAGCGCCTCCGGCAACTCCACGCCGATGGCCTTGGCCGTGGCCTGGCTCACCAGCAGATCGGTCTTGGTGAGAGGTTCGAAGGCCATCGTGGCGGGGGAAGCACCCTTGAGCACCCGCACCGCCAGCTTGCCGGCCGCGTAGCCGTCGTCGCGGTAGTTCCAGCCGATCACCCCCAGGCAGCCCGGCAGATCGATATCGGGAGGATCCACCGAATACACGGGGATCTTGTTCTCCAGACCCACCTTGCAGATCGCATTGAAGGCCTGAATGGTGGCGTAATCGCCGATTTTCACGAACGCCTGCACCTGTTTCTCGGCCAGGGCCTGGGCGGCCTGCAGCACCTCACCGGAATTGGCCACCGACTGTTCCACGATGGTGATGCCGCGCTGGGCCGCCTGCTGTTTGAGGATCTTGGCCTCGTATTCGGAGTTGGGCTCACCGGGGTTGAAGATCAGGCCCGCGGTTTTCAGCGCCGGATTCACCTGGCGGGCCAGATCCAGCTCCTGGCCCACGGGGTTGGTGCCGATGGTGCCCACCACATTGGGGCGGTGCTGGCCCACGCCGCCCGGGGGCTTGCCGGCCCCGGCGCCCCAGGGGTTGGAGCAGTAGCAGAAGATCACCGGAACAGACTCAGGCATCACCTTCATGGCCGCCTGCAGCGGCGGGGTGCCGACGGCCAGCACCATGTCGACCTTCTCGCCCAGAAACTGCTTCATCACCAGGGTGGTGTTGGGCAGTTCGCCGGCGGCGTCCTTCTGCAGGAAGGTGACGGTTTCGCCATTGCGGTAGCCCGCATCCACCAGGGCCTGGACGAATCCCTCACGGGTGAGGTTCGGCGGCGGCGCATCCACCATCTGCAGGATGCCGATCAGCGGCCCCTTGCGCGGGGCTCCACCCCCCAAGCGGCCGCAGGCGGCCAGCACCAGGGAACTGCCGCCCCCAGCCGCCATCAGAGTGAGGAACTCACGCCGCCCGAAGCTCATACCAACTCTGGAGATTCGCTGCCAACTGTGCCGCTGCCATAGAGGGCCCGCAATGCGGCCGGCGTGAACTGTTGCCGCTCGGCGGCGCTCCAGTCGCCGATCAGGCGACCGTCCTGCAACATCACCAGCCGATCCCCGTGGCGCAGGGCCTGCTCCAGGCTGTGGGTCACCATCAAGGCGGTGGTGCCGAGCCGCGCCACCAGCCGATCGGTGAGCGCCATCACGGTGGCTTCAGCGCGGGGATCGAGGGCGGCCGTGTGCTCATCCAGCAGCAGCAGGCGCGGCTCCCCCAGGCTGGCCATCACCAGGCTGATGGTCTGCCGCTGGCCGCCGGAGAGCTGGCCGACGGGGGTATCGATGCGATCCGCCAGGGGCAGACCCAGCTCCTCCAGCAAGGCGGCATAGCGGCGGCGATCGGCGCGGCTGGGGTGAAGGCCCGCCAACCCCCGCCAGGCAAACAGGGAACGGCGGCGGCACTCCGCCAGCCGCAGGTTCTCGGCGATGGTGAGCCCCGGGGCCGTGCCATCGAGGGGGTTCTGCATCACCCGGCCGATCCAGCGGGCCCGGCGGTGGTCGCGCATCCCCAGCAGTTCGCGACCCTCCAGCTGCACGGAGCCCCCATCGGCCGCGAGGGTGCCCGCCACCAGGTTGAGCAAGGTGGATTTGCCGGAGCCGTTGCTGCCGATCACCACCACGAACTGGCCGCTGGGGCAGCTGAGGTTGAAGCCCTCAAACAGCTGCCGCCAACCCCCGCCGGGCTGGGCATGGCCCCAGCGCAATCCAGCCGACGACGCCCGGTACTAATGCCGAGATACTGTAATTTTGATTTGCTGTCACCGGTTTCACGAGCGACACGGCGGCTACTGTGACGCCGTCACGGCTCAAGAGTTGCGAGCCAACGCCCAGAACTACAGTCACAATTCCGGGCGACACCGTAATTGCCTGCACGTATAGATATCGTCCGAGCGTGCTAGGAAATCGAATATTGCAGTCAACGAGGATGTCGTCTCTCAGTGTTATGCCGAGATCGTCGTCTCCGGTACTGCGATCGTCCAGGGGGTACCGCCTTGTCGACTGCAGGTTGTACCAATTTTGATTGCGTATAGACATTTAACACAACCTGGACGCAATGCCGGTAAGATGAAAATCGAGTGTAAAATCTGATGTAACGATTGCCGGTGTCGGCTCTGTCGCTGGCGGTTCTGGGATACCGCAGTCAAGCGGAATTGGCTTACCGGTTACAAACGTGCCGGTCAGTGTTGTTTGAATCTCTATTTTGGCCCGTGCCGAAAACTCTAGTCTAAATTTTACGTAACCGCTGTCGCCCGACTTGAGTTGCGGAAATGGAATTAAATAAGTCAGTTGGGCTGGTTTGTTGATTGTGATTGTTTTTGCACTGAGTCCTGGAAAATAAACCTCTGTATAGCCGCACACAACAGTCGCATCAATTTCTGCGACGTTTAGCGGCTCAACAGGTGTGCCAAATGTTTCTGCGTTTAATACACTTATAACGAGTTGTAGCGTCGACGCCGGCAAGCAATATTCGCAGTTGTTGCACACCATAACTGCTACATCAACAAACGGGGCACGTTGCGGAACGACTGCAATTTTTAACGGATTTCGAATTGTGCATTGGCGATACGCGTTCCACCGCGTGACGTTTATTTCATGAGCACTTTTAACGTCTGTCGCCCGCTGGCCAATTAGTTTGTAGCGGTCTCGCGTATAGTTCATGTACATTGCCGTCGCAGCATACTCTTCGCAACTGCAGCACGGTTTGCAATCTGCTCCAATTTGTTGCTGTGTGGTTGCTTGGGGTGCAGGAAATGGATTATCCGCGGTATATACAGTAGTCCTGCGAATCCAAAGACAATCGCTGGCACTGAATAAGAAATGACCCGCAGTTTTTGGCGTAATGCCATTAATGCTTTTGATGGGATAGTTTATTTCTGGTTGCGTTGCACACGGATATTTACCTGTGCCCGTCCCGGGTATAGCGTTTAAACTAATTTGTGTTGTGCGGCGAAGTGCTGCAACCGTGGGCGAACTGGCAACAATTTCTGTGTTGTAGCCATTGCGGAAAATAAAATTTCCGCGTTGCTGTAGTGTTTGCTGCGTACCGTTTCGCACGCTTAAAGACAGTACGTTTTTCGGCACGCGATATGTACTGCGGCTGTCGAGCACTGCAGACTCGGGTGCGAGATATTTGTCGTAATGTTTGGCCGCGCCTATTGTCACAATTGGCGGAAACGGCCAACCTGTGTTATTGACCCAATTTAGTGTCGGCACGCTGTCATTGTTGCCGGCGTTCAATGTAACGCCGGCGGCTGTTTCGGCTGTGTAGGCCCACTCCCAACTATTGCTGGTGATACTCGCCGCAATAATCCATTGTTCGCTGCCGATGTCGTAATAAATGTACCAGTCTGACTCAGTGTTTTTGTACGTGGGTCTGTAGTTGTGTACGCCGTATTTTAAGTAGGTGCCGTTTGCTGGCGTTTGATTTGCGGCACTGACGACAACTAAACCGGATAGCCACGTAGTATACGCAAGTAACCGACACACTTTTCTATGCGTACGCCACGTATACAGCGTATAATCGTTACCCCATGGGATAATTGTTTCGTCTAATAACGCAGTATCCACGTCTGTGGTGTCGAAAATGACGTTGTCGGCCGCGTCCAGAATGACAATATCGGCAATTGGTTTTTCTTCGTCCTCGGGAGTCCGCGGCGGATATGTTGCCGGCACTGTGTTCTCTACACAGCCGACATTGTAAAGCCGATGAATGCGCAGGGGATACTCGATTGGCTCCGCATCTGGAGCGTAATCGGTGTCGGCGTGCTGCGAAAAGTAAAAATCGGCTACAAGATAGCGTATGTCGTCAGACGGGTTAACAAACGGGTAGTCCAGTCCGCTTTGCGGCTGAATAACACCCACGCCCTCTCGCCCGCGGGGCGAAAAAATAAATTCGCTGCAACTCATTCGTTAGCCTGAACAATTGGTATCGCCCAGTCGACTGCCGAGCACGACCAGCCCCATTTGCGTCACTTCGGCTCCGAGCCGGGTGACGAAATTTTGCAATGTCGCTACCCCGTCCCCGAATCTGTTAATCTGTGCGGTAATGGCGTCTAATTCAGCACAGCCGCAGCACGGTGCCGCACATGTATCACTGAGTGCTAATCCGTTCGCAATAGGCTGAATACTGACGCACTCGTCGGCAGAAAATACAAAGGTGCCGTCGTCACTGCACACACCGTTGATGCAGCGAATGCACTCGGCTGTATCCGGAAGATTGCAGGCACAATCCTGATTCAGGTTTTCACCTGAAATGGCTTTGAAAATAATTTCGGTCGGCCCGGCCTCTAATACGTTTACATCGATACGAATATTTGTGCCGGCGACCAATATGACGTCGCCATAAATGTAGTCGCTGGCCTGATTGTTATTTATGACTTGCAGCCGCGACACGCCCCGCAAATTAGGCCGAATTGCGTCCGGTTCGATTTCAGCGCCGGTCAGGCTAAACGTGTATGCACCAGCGGGGAGTGCGTCAATTTCAGTTAATACACCTAACGTAATCTGACCAACTGTGTCAGCAAACTCACCGATGCCGCCAAGTGCATATGTTTGATTGGGTGTGTGGTCTTCACGTGGAATGCTTGCTGCCGCGACATCAACTTCTTCGCCGCCGTTGAGGTATGCAACTGTAATATTAAAACCAGTTGGGGCGATGAGCAGTTTTCGAATGAAGAAATTGGCCGGCGTGGTGACAAGCGTTGCGTTAATGGGCAAATACAGTCCCACAATAAAACTATCGGGGATGCGAATTGTATTGCTGCTGTCAACTTTACTGGCACGCTCTGTCAGCGGATACGAGCGTTGCGAGTTGTGATTGAGCCATTGTAAATTCCAATTACCGATTGGCATGGCTCACCTATGGCGTAGTTGGCTTAAACAGTATCCCGGCAACGCGTAAAACGCCAACTTCTGCTGGATATGCGTCAGCGGAAAGGCGGCCAAGCGTAACTAAAACGGTATCGCCGGCTTCTACTGTAAACGCCGCACTCTCTCGTTCAATTAATGTCTGCGGCGGTATAACGGCAACGCTATTAAAATTTAACGTGCTGTCCGCTAGTGGTAACGTTATGCCCGCCGGCGTTGCCGGTCTGGCAATGCGTCGATATGTCATGTACAGCGGCGGCAGTGCTTGGCCAATACCGCCTTGGCCGAAGAAACGTACCCGCAATCGCATGGCTACATTGTCGCCTAAATAGCCGTCTGGTACGTTAAACCGCATACGTAACAGCGACGCCTGACTAGGCGGAAAACCTAAATACGGAATATCGTTGAATAGCCGCTCAACCGTATCGCTGAGGCGAATAATTTGCGGCAGTATTTCGCGGTCTACAAACGGGTTGTCAAACGTAAAATTAACGACGCCTTGGTGCAGTAAAACGTTGTCACCAGCAGGTAAATCAAAATAGTCTTTTTCAATCGTCGTTAATGACCGCTGGCGAGAACTATTGATAGAAACCTGTGCTTGGTTATGCACTACAACGCCTTCGGCTACCCAACCTGCTTTTAATTGGTGGTCGTTTACGATTGATTTAAATACTAAACCGCCAGTCGCTTCGCCGGTCGCAGTCTGCAATGCCAAATTCAGTTCGAGGTCGCCCGTGGTGGCCGGGAGTGCGTCGCAGTTTAATACGCGAATCGGACTATCAATTTCGCCGCTGGTTTGCGGGGCTAAACTCGTGACAACGCGGCGGTCATTTCCTGTGAGCATTCGTAAAAATACAACCGCTAGCCGCATGGTTTCGTCACGCGGGCATTCTGACACAGCCGTGTCCGGTTCTTCTACCGGCACAGACGTGTAATCTGCAGGCCAGGGGACATCGCCGTAACAACGGCTCATCCACCAGA
>RGNC01000011.1 GCA_010029175.1 Synechococcaceae bacterium WB8_1B_136
GGTGGCCTTCGGGCCGGCGCTGATCACCAGCCGCCAGGATTACGCCCGCAGCGGCGGCCATGCGGCCGTGGCCAACAAGGTGGTGGAGGACTGGTTCCTGGCCCATCACTACGAACGGGCTGGCCTGCCGGTGAGTGCCTTCATCGGCCAGGGGCTGCTCAACTACCGCATGTATCCCGGCGGCCTGGGCGAGATGGTGACGGGCTTCGACAAGAACTTCGCCACGGCGGCGGGGGAAGTGCGCTGGCCCTGGATGCTGGCGGTGGTGCTGTGGCTCTCCGGCCTGTTCTGGGCGGCCTGGTGCCTACCGGCCTCCCTGCTGGGTTGGCCGCTGCTGGGAAACCCCAGCCCCCTGGCCAACCTGGCGCTGTATGGGGCCTTCGCCCTGCAGCTGGCGGTGATCAGCCGGCACGTGGGCAGCTTCAGCTGGATCAACCTGGTGTTTCCCGTTCCTGTGCTGTTCTTCATCGGCGTGTTCGTGCTGGCGATCCTCAACCTGGAGCGGGGCACGATCCGGTGGAAACAGCGCGTGTTCCGAACCCGCTGATGGCACCGCTGCAGGGATTGCCGGCGGTGCTGGCCTGTGCGGCGGGTTGGTTGCTGTGGTGTGTGCTGATCGGCTACATCGGCCACCGGCTCCCCAGCCGGGCCCTCAACCACGACACCTGGCTCACACGGCCTCGGCCCTGGGGGGAGTGTGCCGCCAGCTACGAGCGGCGCCTGCGGATCCGGAGCTGGAAACGCTGGCTGCCCGATGCCGGCCCGGCCTTCTCCGGTGGGGTGCGCAAGGCCAGCCTGGTGGCCCGCGACCAGGCCACCCGCCAACGGCTGGTGCAGGAAACACGCCGCGCGGAGTTGGTGCACATCGGCATCTGGCCGTTCTGGCTGGCCACGGCCCTGTGGCTGCCTGGCTGGGCGGTGGCGGTGAATCTGGTGGTGGCCACGGCCTGCAACCTGCCCTGCCTGTGGGTGCAGCGGTTCAATCGGCTGCGGCTGCTGGCGTCAACTGGGCCAAGAGATATTCGGGCTCAGGATGCAGGGAGCGCAGGCTGCGATCCGCCTGGGCGCGGCGGCTGGTGTGACGAAAGCTGGCGAGGTTGATGCCGAAGAAGTCCTCAAACAGGGCATCGGTCTGGTGGACACCCGGCAGCCCGCAGGATTGCACCTGGACCTGCAGGGAAGCTGCCGGCTCGTTGGTGATCACCCGGTAGAGCTGGCTGAGGCGGTAGGTCTGCAGGGCCTGTTGCGGCGTCTTGCCGCGGCAGTGGTGGAAACAGAAACTCAGGCAGGGCTCACTGACCCCCAGATGGCTGGCCAGGGCCACCATCTCAATGGGCTCGGGATAGTGACGGGCGAAATAGGCATTGGCCCTGGACACAACGTCGAGTCGACGCTGCGAGTTCAGGGCCAGATCAGCGCGGTCGGGTTGACTCATGGGCATACCTCCACTCAGGACGAACGGTTGCTGAGCGGGACGCCTGCGATCGTCCTCTCTGACGTGCGGCCTGGCCAGGGCCTTCCCTGGCATCGGTCTAGCAATGCTGTTAACGATTCACCAGCGAAAAGGGCCTAGCGAGCAAAACGTTGCATGGCATCGCAAAGCTTCATCAAGACACCGATACATGCCCGCCTGCTGCGCACAAAAAAGCGGGATGAACCCGCCGCGGCCTCCCCCTCAGGAGCCCTGGACCCACTGTGCCCAACAACACCAAAGTGATCCAGAGAAGTGCGGATTCTGAACAGAATTCAGCCCATGGGTTGCCAGGGCTGGCTTCTAACAGAGACCCCGGGGAGAGCAAGGGGGGCCATCCGACTGATACAGGTCGAAGCATCCACAGACAGACGTCAGCAGATCCCCTAGACAGGCATCAGGAGGCGGGGACACCACACGCCCTGCAGGCACCATGGCGCTACGCCAACTTCATCCTCAGGTTGTGCACCACTGGGAGAGCTCGGAGCTGATTGCCCTGGCGATCGATTATTTCGCCAAGAGCTTCCAGCATCCGATCAACATTCCCGCCATGGCCCGCAGCCTCGGCGTCAGCCTCTCGCTGCTGGAATACCACTTCGATCATTACCGCGGCCGCACCATCTTCGAGGCACTCACCCACTACCGGCTCAACCGCCTCTGTGATGCCATCAGCCACGACCCCACGGGCTTGCTCACCGTCCAAACCCAGGCCTGCGGCTTTCGATCGGTGTGCGAAGCCAACAGTGCCTTCATCGCCAATTTCTGCCTCGACCTCGTGCAATTCCGCAACCAGTGCCTGCATGTGGCGGCCTGGCGCCAGGCGGATCGGCACCAGCTGGCGGGTGCGCCCCTGGAGTTGGTGCCCTGTTCAGGGGACAAGGCAGGGGCCAACGCAGACGCCTTGATGCAGCGGCCAACGCCGTATCACGCCAGCACCTGAGCGATCACGGCCGCCTGGGCAAACCCGGCAGCCTGCAGGGCCTCCAGGGCCCGGGGGGCAGCGCTGGCCGGCACGGCCGCCAGCAGCGGACCGCAGGTCTGGGGATCGATCAGCAGGGCCAGCTCGGCCGCCCGCGGCGGCCGTGGGCTGCGCAGCCGCACCGGACCCTCCAGCAGGGCCAGGGCCGAGGCATTGGCAGGTGCCAGGCTGCTTTCGATGCCCTGCTCCAGCAGCTGCAGGGCCCCCGGCAGCACCGGGATGGCCGCCAGATCGAGCTCCACCCGTCCCCCCTCGGCGAGCATCTCCCCCAGGTGGCCCAGCAGCCCGAAGCCGGTGATGTCGGTGCAGACGCGGCAGCCATGGCGGGCCAGCACGGCCACCAGCTCCGCCTGGCTGGCCTGCATCACCGCCAGGGCCCCATCCAGCCAATCCTGCCTGGCCTTCCCCGCCATGGCGGCGGCGAACAACACACCCGTGCCGATCGGGCGGCTGAGCAGCAGGGCCTCCCCCGGCTGCAATGGCCCCTTCAACCAATGGCGTTCCGGAGGGGCCACCCCGTTCACCGTGAGGGCCACGCTGAGGCCAGCACCGTCGCGCCCCTCCAGGGTGTGGCCACCCACCAGGCAGGCGCCCATCGGCTCAAGCACCGAGCGCACGCCAGCGAGGGTCTGCACCAGCAGGTCTTCCTGCAGTGCCGCACTGGCCTGGGGCAGGGTCACCAGCGCCTGCACGGTGTCCACGGCAGCGCCGCTGGCCCAGAGATCACTGCAGGCATGCAGGGCGGTGAGGCGGCCGTTGAGCCAGGGGTCGTCCACCAGGGCCGGAAAGCCGTCCACGCTCTGCAGCAGCAGGTGGCCGTCATCGGCACGCCCCAGCACAACCGCGTCCACCGCCTGCGGTGGCGCAGCTCCGCCCTGCAACCGCGCCAGGGCCCGCTGCAGGGGATCGGCGGGCAACTTGGCGGCACAGCCTCGGCAGGCCATCGGCTCGGCACTGTCCGCCATGGCATCCGGGCGTTCGAAGCCCTGCATGAAGCGACGATCAATGCGATCCTTCCAGCGCCAGAGCAGGCGGCTGGGGCCGATGGCCCAGGGGCCGTAGCAGGCCAGGGCCCTGGGCTGTCGATCCTGGCGCCAGCCCCCATCGCCGAGCAGTTGCAGGGCAAACCGCTGGGGGCGCCAGGGCCGCAAGGGAGGCGCCGAGGGCGCGAGGCTGCGGCGCAGGTTCTCGGCCAGCAGCGGAGCAGCCCGCACGGCCCACACCCCCGAGGGCGGTCGCGGTGCTGCATCGATCACGCCACAGTCGCCGCAGGCAAACACCCCGGGCAGGCCCAGCACCTGCAGGCTGGGCTCGGTGAGCACCCGACCGCTGCCGGGCTGCACCGGCAGACCAGCGGCGGCCAGCCAGGCCGGAGCATGGCTGCCGGTGCAGAGCAGATCCGCAGGGGCGGCAGGGTCGACGCTGCGCTCAACGGTGATGCCCGCCTGGGCCAGCTCCCGCTCCGCCAGGCGATTGGCAGCGGCGGAACCGAGCTGCAACCGCTCACCGCGCAGCAGCAGCCGCACCGTGCCTCCCCGGGCGCGGAAGGCCAGGGCCAGTTCCACGGCAGCGGCTCCCCCTCCGCGGATGCGCAGCGGCTGATCGAGAGATCGCTGCTCGGCCCAGGCCAGGAACGGCTCCAGCGGTTTCACCGGCTGGGCAGGGCCGTCGCCGGGCGCCCCAGGACAGGTCATGGCCCCCAGATCGAGGCTGAGGCGATCGAAGTGCAGGGCAGGCCGGTGCTGCAGCTGCAGCTGGCGGTTGAGCAGATCAAGACCGGTGATCTCGGCCTGGAGAAAGGTCACGCCTGCCTGGCAGCAGAGCTGGCGCAGATCGATCGCGCAGGCATCGCGGCCATAGAGGCCGGCCACCAGGCCGGGCACCATGCCCGAATAGAGAGCGGTGCTGTGGCGACTCACCAGCACCAGCTCCGTTCCCGCCGGACGCAGGCCAGGCCGCATGGCCCAGCTCCGCAGGATCAGGGCGTGGGTGTGCCCCCCGCCAGCCAGCAGCAGCAGATGGTCCGGTGTGGAACGGGTGGCCTTCAGATCAGGTGCGGGCGCTGCTCAGATTCTGCGCGGCAGCCAGCCCGGAGCCATTCAGTCGACGCTGAGTTGCCCGTCGTTGTCCCAGCTCAGCAGGGACGACAGGGCGGTGCGTTCAGATGCGGAATCCACCCGCGCCACCCGACCATCACTGTTGACCAGGGGCAGCAGCCGGCCCAGCTCTTCGGTGATGCGCTCGGAAGCCACCGATGCAATCGCTGCGTTGCGGTTCGGGATGGGATGAACCATGGGCTGAAACCATGGGCTGAGGCTTGCAAAAAGCTTAGATCTTGACTCCGATCAGCCCCCCTGGGTCGCAGCGGAGCCAGGGCTGGGGGGAGCCGCGTCGGGGGGCTGGAGCTGGCCACTCTCCAGCTCCAGTCCGGCGCGGCTCAGGTTCCAGCGGTGGATCGCAGCGGCCTCGGCCGAACGGGAAACCTGCAGGTTGCGCTGGGCCAGCAGCAGCTCCGTGATCGGAGTGATGCCGGCGCGGTAACGCAGCAACGCATCCCGCACCGACTCCTCGCCGGCCCGGGCTGCCGCCGCCGCCGCCTGCATCTGGGTGGCAGCGGCCCGGTGACTGGCGAACCAGGTGATCACGTTCTGACTGATGGCCTGCCGGGCCTGGTCGATGGCCACCTGGCTCTGCTCGGCCCGGCGCTGGGCCAGGGCTGCGGACTCTCGACTGAGACCACCGTCAAACAGGGGTTGGCGCAGGCTGATGGCAGCGCCCCAGTCGTAAAAGCTGCCCGAGCCGGAGGCGGGGGTGTTCAGGCTCGGCAGGTTGGAGGTGTCTCCGTTCACGCCCACGCTGGGATTGACGTTCAGAACCGGCAGATTCAGCCAGTCGCCGCTGATGCCGGCCCCCAGCAGCAGTCCCACCGTGGGCAGGCGGCCAGCCCGGGCCAGCTGCACCTTCGCCTGCTGGGCCTGGCGCTGCTTCTCCAGGGCCTGCAGGGCCGGGCGCTGTTGCCAGGAACGCTCCAGACTCTGGGCGAGGGTGAGGGGCCAGGCCGCCCCGGGCTGCAGGGAGTCGCTCACGGCCAGCGGCTGCTCCGGCGGCAGATTCAGCAGTCGGGCAAGGGCACTGAGGGCGATCTGTCGCTGGGCCTGGGCCTCGGCCAGCCCTTGGCGATCCGCCTGGAGCAGGGCATCGGCCTGCAGGGTGTCGATGCGGGCGGCCAGGCCCTGACGCCGAATGGCCGTGGCATCACGCAGCAGGGTGGTGGACAGCGCCAGAGAGCGTTCCCACACCGGAATCTGCGCTTCGGCGAGCTGGGCGGAGAGATAGGTGCTCTCGATGTCGAAGCGCGTTCGGCGTTGCTGCTCGCTCTGCTCCGCCTCCGCCACCTGAACGCCATAACGGGCCGCCTGCTGCAACGGCGCTCGACTGAAGTCGAGCAGGGGCAGATTCAGCAGCAGGCCCAGGTTGAGGAAGGAGTTCTGCACCACGGCGTAGCCGTCGCCGCCCAGGCTGAGATTCAGATCGCCGATGGCCGGCAGATTGGAAATGAAGCCCACGCTGCTCCCCACCTGGGCATAGGTGCCGAGGGCCACCAGATCGAGCCGGGGCAAGAAGCGGGCCTTGGCCAAGCCCTGCAGAGCCTGGCTCTCCGCCACGCTGAGGGAGCTGCTGCGCAGGCTGAGCGACTGCTGCAGACCGAGATCCAGGGCCTGCCGCAGGCTGAGACGCAGGGGCACCGTGCGGGTCTGCCCTTGGTTCTGGGCAATCGCCGCCGGTGCGACAGACAGCAGCAGCGGCAACGCCACGGCGGCACAAAACCAGCGACGCTGGCGGCAACCCAAGGCTGGCGATCCGACAAGTGCCGGTACCCTAAGGCCAGCTTTGGATTGCCAGTGCTCGGGCCGGGAGCCGCCGTGGATCGGCTAGCGCAGCTGCTGCCGATGGCGGTGGTGACCGTCATCACGGCGACCTGGGCCCTCGCGCCGGCGGTGGCGGTGAAGGTGGAGGGGGGAGCGCTGCTGCTGCAGCCCAACAGTCGGGTGGGCTTCTATGCCCGCACGGCAGGCCAGGTGCAGGCGCTGCACACCAGCCTCGGGGCAGCGGTGCGGGCCGGGGATCCCCTGCTGAGCCTCAGCCGCAGCGACCAGGCCGCCGCCGGAGGCGGCGGCATCGGCCCCGACCCCAGGGCCCTGCAACGACAGGCCGACGCGATCAACCGCCAGCAGGTTGCCATCGAGAGCCAGATCGCCAACCTGCGCACCAGCAATCAACCGGTGGCACGGCAACTGGCGGCCCTGGACAATCTGCGGCGCTCCGAGGTGATTCCCCGCTACAGCCCGCTGTGGGTGGGGGCTCAGGACCTCTACCTCCGCAACCAGAGCCAGATCAAGGCCCTGGAAGGTCAGCTGGCCCAACTGGAGGTGAACCGGGCCGAACTGGAGGGGCAGCGGGACAGCCAGACGGTGCTCGCCCCCCGGGCCGGCAAGGTGCTGAGTCTGGCGGTGGTCCCGGGGCAGGCGGTGCTGCCCGGCCAGCGGCTTGGGGCGATCGGGCCGGGGCCACGGCAACTGAGCCACCCGAGGGTCGCCCTGGCCCTGTTCAGCGACGCCGATGCCACCCGGCTGCGCCGCGGCATGGCCATTGAGCTGGATCCTCTGCTGCAGACCCGCGACCGCTACGGCGGCAGTGCCCAGCGCTGGGGCCTGGTGGAGGGCCGGATCATCGGCATCTCACCGGCAATCGCGGACGTGTCGGAGGTGAGCCGAGCGGTGGGGGATCCGGACCTGGCGGCCAACCTGATGGCCCGCAGCCGCCAGGCCGCCTTCGGCGAAGGGGGCGATCCGCTGGCCGTCATGTCGGAGAAGCTGAGTGCCCCTGTGGTGCTGGTGACGGTGGCGCTTGAGTCGGCGGCCACCCCGAGCGGCCTGCGCTGGAGTGGCGGCCAGGGGCCGGATCTGCCCCTGGAGAACGGCACACCCGCCCGGGCGAAGGTGGAGGTGGAGCGGCGTTCGCTGGTCAGTTTTGCGCTGCCCTTCCTGCGCTGGCTGGGGGGAGCGGAACGATGAAGTGGCTCTCGCCCTGGCGTCGGCCGGCGCCCTGGATCGCCCTGCTGCTGCTCTGGATCGCCGCCGTCAGCTCGCCACCTCGCCTCTGGTTCTGGGTGGCCCTGCTGCTGGTGGTGCTGCTGGTGGGCTGGCTGCAGGCGCTGCGCGGGCCGGGCCCGAACGCCTGAATGCAGCCCCTGCTGCCGGCCCTGGTGATCGGTCTGGCGGCCGCCCTCTGCTCCGCAGTCTGCAGCGGCGTGGGGCTGCAGGGCGATGCGATCGCCTACGGCAGCGTGATCGCTGCCCTGGTGGTGCGGCCGGATTTCAGCCGCTGGCCGCTGGCCATCTATCCGGTGCTGCTGGCCCTGGCGGCCATCGGCATGGGAATCGGCGTCGCCATCGGACGGGGGCTGGCGGCGGTGCCGCAGGTGTTCGTGTTCGGGCTGGTGGCGGCCCTGATGCAGCTGCTCAGCCTCACGCTGCCTGGCAAACTCCGCCCCCTCTCCGGCGTGCTCGCGGTGGCGGGGGTGCTGCCCCTGCTGGGGGGCAATCCCAGCTGGAGCAGCTGGGGCGAGCAATTGCTGGCCCTGGCGATCGGACTGGCGGTGGGCACCATGCTGCAGCTGGCGTTCACCCCGGCTCAGCTGCCAGCCGCCGACGGCGCTGGCGAGGCGGAGGCCCTGGAGCCCCCTGGCACCGAGCCGCCCCTCGGCACCCGGGTGGTGCGGGGGCTGCGCTCGCCATACTTCTGGCGCAAGCTCGTGTTTGCCAGCCTGGCGCTGGCGATCGGCGAGGGGGTGGGAGCCGTGACCCCCAAATACCTCTACTTCGGCATCGTGCTGCTGCTGAATGAGAGCGTCGGAGCCACCTTGGCCCGCGTGCGGGATCGCATGGTGGGCGTGAGCCTCGGCATCCTGATGCCGCTGCTGGTGTTCAACAGCTTCGGCATCAGCCAGCTCGCCACCGGCCTGGTGATGGGTGGCACCGCGGCACTGGTGGTGGCACTGAACGGCGGCAGCTATCTGAGAACGGCCCTGATCTCCAGCGGTGTGGCCTTCATCGGCTACGGCCCCTTGGTGGCCTGGTACATCCCGAACCGCTGGATCGACTACCTGATGGGCTGTGGCCTGGCCCTGGCGGTGGGTGTGCTGCTGTTTCCCCACTCGGCGCTCAAGCGCTACAACCAGCTCAGCAGCCGGCCAGATCCCCTCAGCTTGGAAGACCAGCAAGAACTGGGCCGGCTCCTGGAGGAGGCCAGCGAGGAGGCCCGCTGGCTGGGCCTGCCGGCGCCCCTGCCACGGCGTTGAAACAGCTCAGCCGCTGCATCCTTGGCCGCTCCGCTGCGAACACAGCACCCTGCGTGGACCACCCCGCTCGCCTCAGGCGATCTGGCTGAGGAACTGCTTGCTGCGGGCGTGCTGGGGGTTGGTGAAGAACTGCTCGGGGGGCGCCACTTCCACCACTTCGCCGTCCGCCATCAACACCACCCGGCTGGCCACCTGGCGGGCGAAGCGAACCTCATGGGTCACCACCACCATCGTCATGCCCTCACGCGCCAGCTCCCGCATCACCTCCAGCACCTCCTGCACCATCTCCGGATCGAGGGCGCTGGTGGGCTCATCGAACAGCATCACCCGCGGTTCCATGCAGAGCGAGCGGGCGATCGCCACCCGCTGCTGCTGGCCGCCGGACAGCTGGCCGGGATACTTGTGGGCCTGCTCGGCGATGCCCACCCGCTCCAGCAACTGCAGCGCCTGGCGCTCCACCTCGGGCTTGGGCCTGCGGCGCACCAGCACCGGCGCCAGGCAGAGGTTCTCCAACACCGTGAGGTGAGGGAAGAGGTTGAACTGCTGAAACACCATGCCCACCTCGCGGCGGATGGCGTCGATGTTGCGCACGTCGTCGCTGAGGGCCATGCCATCCACCACGATCGAGCCCTGCTGGAAGTCTTCAAGGGCGTTGAAGGTGCGGATGAAGGTGCTCTTGCCGGAGCCGGAGGGCCCCATGATCACCACCACCTCCCCCTGCTGCACGGTGAGATCCACGCCCCGCAGGGCGTGATAGCCATTGGGGTACCACTTCTGCACCCCGCGGGCTTCGATGATCACGGAGGGGGCTGCGGGGCTGGTCATGCCTTCGATGTTGCTAAGGGATTGAGGCGGGTTTCCAGGGCACGGCTGCCCAGGCCGAGGGCGGCGCAGCAGCACCAGAACAGCACAGCCAGCACCAGATACACCTCGGCGTTCTTGCCGAGGAAGGCCGGATTGGCCATCACCGTGCGGGCGGTGCCCAGCAGATCCAGCAGGCCGATCAGCGACAGCAGGGTGGTGTCCTGCAGCAGCGAGATGAACTGCCCCACCGTGGCGGGCAGCGCCACCCGCAGCGCCTGGGGGAGCACCACATGGATCAGGGCCTGGGGCACCGGCAGACCAAGGGCCCGGGCCGCCTCCATCTGCCCCCGGGGCAACGAGGCCAGGCCGGAGCGCACCGCTTCGGCCACGTAGGCGGCGGCGAAGAAGGTGAGCACCCAGGCCGCCCGCCAGACGCGATCGGGGGCCAGACCACCGGGCAACAGGAAGCCGAGGATGTTCTGGCCAAGGAACAGCAGCGTGATCAGCGGCGCACCGCGGATGAACTCGATGTAGAGCACCGAGCCCCAGCGCAGCAAGGGCAGCTCACTGCGGCGCCCCAGGGCCAGCAGGATCCCCAGGGGGAAACAGAGCAGGATCGCGAAGCTGGCCTCCAGCAGGGTGAGCAACAGCCCGCCCCATTCGGAGGGGGGCACCGGCATCAGCTCGAGGCCGCCATTGATCAGCACCATGCCCAGCAGATAGAGCAGCGGCCACAGCAGCGGCAGCAGCCGGCGCCAGCGCAACGGCACGGCAGCGCCCCAGAGGCCGGCTCCGTGGCGGCCCGCCAGCAGCACAGCGGTGATCAGCCACCAGCGCAGCTGCAGGGCCGGCGCCAGCTGCAGCCCCAGGGGCACCAGCAGCGCCAGGGCCAGCAGCAGAGCAGCGGCGATCCGGTCGTTGCGGGGCCAGGCCCGCCCGCGCAACAGGCCCCAACTGAGGCCCGCCAGGGCCGCCAGCAGCGCCACCAGCAGCCAGAGGCGCCACTGCTGCTCCGGCGGATAGCGCCCCACCGCCAGCAGGGCACTGTTGGCCTGAATCACCGTCCACTGGGCCTGGAACAGGGCCCAGCGCAGGAACGCCGCGGCCACCGCCAGCAGCGCACCCACCAAGGCCAGGGTGATCAGGCCATCGGTGCGGGAGGCGAACAACTCGCGGCGCAGGCGCTGCAGCAGAGGCGATGCCAGCGGTTGGGGGGAGGTGGGACCCATCAGCGCTCCTTCAACTGCACCATGGCGTTGAGGCCATTCATCAGGGCCGAGATCAGCAGGTCGATCAGCAGGTAGGCCCCCAGCAGGATCAGCACCACCTCCACCGCCCGACCGGTCTGGTTGAGGGTGGTTTCAGCCACGGAATAGAGATCGGTGTAGCCGCAGGCCACTGCCAGGGAGGAATTCTTGGCCAGAGAGATGTACTGGCTGTTGAGGCCGGGCACGATCACCCGCAGGGCCTGGGGCAGCACGATGCGCCTCAGGGTCTGCAGCGGCGTGAAGCCGAGCGAGCGGGCCGCCTCCCACTGGCCGGTGGGCACCGCCGCCACCCCGCCGCGCACCACCTCGGCGATGAAGGCGGCGGTGTAGGCCACCAGGCCCGTGAGCAAGGCAGCGAACTCCACCGTGAAGCGCAGCGGAGCGTGCCAGACGCCGCCGTCGAGGTGAGGGCCCTGCCAGCTCAGGTGCAGGGGATCGCTGAACCAGCCGAGGTAGAGGCCCGATTTGGCCAGCACCAGGCCCGGCAGCTGAAGGGCCGCTGCTCCATTAGGCAGAGCAAGGAACACCACGAAATACCAGAACATCAGCTGCAGCAGCAGCGGGATGTTGCGGATCAGTTCCACATAAATGCGAGCCAGGCGCCGCAGCAGGCCATTGCTGCTGAAGGAGGCGCTGCCCAGCAGGGTGCCCAGCAGGGTGGCCCCCACCAGGCCCACCACCACCACCCGCAGGGTGTTCACCAGACCCGCCAGCAGCGCCCGCCAGTAGGGCAGGCCCGCGTCAAAGGGCAACAGGGTTTCGGAGATGTCGAAACCGGCGGGATTGCCCAGCCAGCTCCAGCTCAGCAGCAGTCCGGCGGCGGTGAGATTGCGCACCAGGTTGCCCACCAGGAAGGCCACCAGCACCAGCACCACCAGGCCAATGGCGGCCTGCAGCAGCCAGGGGATCAGGCGCCGGTTCCGCCACCAGGGGGTTGGCGCCGGTGAGGCCGACTTCACGACAGCAGCGGCCATCAACGGAACGGCGGCGCATAGATCAGGCCGCCCTGCTTCCACTGGCGATTGAGGCCGCGCTCCAGGCGCAGCTTGGAGGCCAGTCCCACGTTGCGCTCAAAGATCTCGCCATAGTTGCCCACCGCCTTCACCGCCAGCACCACAAAATTGGGCGGCAGGCCCAGCTGCTTGCCGAACTCCCCCTCCACGCCGAGGAAGCGCCGCAGGTCGGCCTGGTTGGGGTTGGCCTTGGCCTCGGCCACCTTGGCGTCCACGTTGGCCTGGGTGATGCCGAGATCCTCCGCCTGCATCAGGCCGTAGATGGTCCAACGCACGGCATCCGCCCAGGCCGGGTCGCCGTTCACCGTGGCCGGCGTGAGGGGCTCCTTGCTGAGCACCTCCGGCAGCAGGGTGTGGGCAGCGGGATCGGGGAAGCTGGTGCGCTTGGCCGCCAGCTGGGAGCGGTCGCTGGTGACCGCCACGCAGCGGCCCTGCAGATAGGCGGCGTAGGTCTGGTCGCCGGTCTGGAACTTCAGCGGCGTATAGGGGGCCTTGATCTCGCGCATGCGATCGGCCAGGTTCAGCTCGGTGGTGGTGCCGCTCTCCACGCAGATCGGCTTGCCGGCCAGATCCTTGAGGCCCTTCACGCCACTGCTGGCGGGGGCCATAACCCCCTGGCCGTCATAGAACACAGTGGGAGCAAAGCTGAGGCCGTTGCCGCCGGCGGCATCACGGCTGAGGGTTTCGGTGGTGTTGCGCGAGAGCAGGTCCACCTCACCGCTGGCCAGGGCGGCGAAACGCTCGCTGGAGTTGAGATCGCGGTAGTCCACCTTGGCTGGATCGCCGAACAGGGCCGCCGCCGTGGCCCGGCAGATGTCCACATCCAGGCCGCTGTAGTTGCCGTCGGAACCCACGAAGCTGAAGCCCGGCAACTTGCCATCAACGCCGCAGATCAACTTGCCGCGGGCCTTGATGGTGGCCAGCTTCTGGCTCTGGATCCCGCCGCCATCGCTGGCACATCCCACCAGGGCAAGGGCCACCAGCAGGGGAATGGCAGTGGCCAGTCTGCGCAGCAGAGGCATCGGAGCGGGGTGAGGTTCGGCGCAGTTTGCCAGCAAATCAAGCCGGCAGAAGCGTCATCTGATGCAGGCCCTCGATCCCCTGCCAGCCGAGATAAAGGCCCAGCAGCAGGGCGAACACCCCCACCAGCCACTCGGCCCGGTGCACCAGCCAGTCGTTCAGTCGAGTGAGCGGCTCCCGCAACCGGCCGCCACTGACCAGCCACAGCAGCGGCGGCAGCACCAGCAGCGAGGTGGCCATGGCCACAAACACCGCGCCCACCTCCAGATCGCCGCGCCAGCTGGTGTGGTTGGCCAGCAGCATGCCGCCTTCCTTCACGTAGAACACCAGGTTTTCAGGGCTCACCAGGGCGCAGCCGGCCCCCAGGCCCAGCAGCGGCAGCCAATCCATCTCCGGCAGCTGCCCCATCAACTGCATCGCCAGCCCCTCCTCGCCCATGGCCACGGCGGGGGTGAGCTGGAACAGCCCGAGGCCCACCAGGGCTCCGGCTCCGATCAGATCGATCAGCACCTGGCCGCGGCTTCCCAGGTGCATGGCCCAGCTGAAACGGCTGCCCACCAGCACCACCGCACAGAGGGCGCCACCGTTGGCCAGCATCCAGCCGCTCAGGTAGGTGGCGCAGCGCAGCATCGGTCTGTGCCCCAGCAGCAGCAGCGCCACCAGGGCGATGTTGATGGGGCTGAAGGCGATGCCCAGGCCGAGGGCGATCGTCTGGGTGAGCCAGTGGAAGGGAAGCATGGGCCGATTCTGCCGATCAGGGCAGCAGGGCCGCGCGCAGGTCGTCTGCGCTGTAGCCCTGCACCTGGATCCACTTGTTGCGGGAACTGGCCCCGCGCACCAGCTGCACATCCCGGGGCGGCACCCCCAGCTGCCGGGCCACAAAGCCGAGCAGGGCCGCGTTGGCCTGCCCATCCACCGGTGGTGCCTTGAGCTTGATCGCGATGGCGCCCTCTCGCTCGCCCAGCACCTGATCGCGGCTGGAGCGGGGCAGCACCCGGATCGCGATCGCCTGACGGGCCGAACTGCTCATCGCTGCACAGACAGAATGGGTCGAACGGCCGCTCACGAGCTTCAGGCCACCCCACCCCAGGCAACCTCTCCCCCAGGCAAACACGGCCGCTTCCATGACCCGCTGGAGTTCCCGACTCGAACACCGCTTTGAGCGCTGGCTGTGGCGGTTCAGGCTGATCGCCATCCTTCCGGTGGTGATGAGCCTGGTGAGCACTGCGGCCGCCTTCGTGGGCGGCACCACTGAGATCCTGCACGCCCTGAGTCGCCTGTTGGATGGATCGCCAGACGACAGCACCTCGATCGCCAAATTGCTGGGCGAACTGGTGGGCGGGGTGGACCTCTACCTGATCGGCATCGCCCTGCTGATCTTTGGCTATGGGGTGTACGAACTGCTGATTTCCGACATTGAGGCCGCCCGCCAGACCCGGGGCGAGGGCAACGGCACCGGCCTGCTCGACATCCGCAGCCTCGACGCCCTCAAGGAAAAACTGGTGAAGGTGATCGTGGTGGCGCTGATCGTGGCCGGCTTCAAGGCCATGCTGGTGTTTCCGATCAGCACCCCCAACAACCTGCTGGTGTTCAGTGCCAGCGTGCTGCTGCTGGCCCTGAGCGCCTGGCTGGTGGCCGGCGGCCCCAAGGCCAAGTCATGACGGCCATGGCCCAGGCATCCGCAGGCAGCAGCCTTTCAAATCGCCGGCTGCGGATCCGCCGGCCAGACGACTGGCATGTGCATCTGCGCGATGGCCCCATGCTGCAGGCGGTGGTGGGCCATACAGCCAGGCAGTTCGCCCGCGCCATCGTGATGCCGAATCTGCGGCCGCCGATCACCACCGTGGCGGCAGCGGTGGCCTACCGCCACCGCATCACCGCCGCCCTGCGGGCCAGCGAGGGGGAGTGGAAGGCGGCGGGCTTCACCCCGCTGATGACGGCCTATCTCACCGAAACCCTCCCACCGGCGGAGCTGGAGCGGGGCTTTGCCGAGGGCGTGTTCACGGCCGCCAAGCTCTATCCCGCCGGTGCCACCACCAACAGCGATGCCGGCGTGCGCGATCCGCTGCACATCGCCTCCGCCCTGGAGACGATGGAGCGGATCGGCATGCCGCTGCTGATCCACGGCGAGGTGACCGACCCCGCGGTGGACATCTTCGATCGCGAGGCTGTGTTCATCGAGCGTCACCTGGTGCCGCTGCTGCGGCGCCATCCAGAGCTGAAGGTGGTGCTGGAGCACATCACCACGGCCGAGGCGGCGCAGTTCGTGGCCGAGGGCCCCGCCACTCTGGCCGCCACGATCACACCGCACCACCTGCACATCAACCGCAACGCCCTGTTTCAGGGCGGCCTGCGGCCCGATTTCTACTGTTTGCCGGTGGCCAAGCGCGAGCGGCATCGGCTGGCCCTGCGGGCCGCAGCCACCTCCGGCAACCCGCAGTTCTTCCTCGGCACGGATTCAGCGCCCCACCCCCGCCATGCCAAGGAGGCGGCCTGCGGCTGCGCCGGCATCTACAACGCCCCCTTCGCCATCGAGAGCTATGCGGTGGTGTTCGAGCAGGAGAACGCCCTCGAGCGGCTGGAGGCATTTGCCAGCATCAATGGCCCACGCTTTTATGGGCTGGAGCCGAACGAGGGCCAACTCGAGCTCGAACGGCAAGCCCCCAACGACGACGAGCCTGGAGTCCCCTTGATCCTGCAGCTCGCCAACGGCACCGCCACGCCAACCGCTCTTGTGCCATTCCATGCCGGGGAGCAGCTGCCCTGGCGCGTGGTGTTGTGATGCTGATCCGGCCCCGACTGCTGCTCAGCCTCTGCCTGTGGTGCGGGATCTCAGCTCCGGGCCTGCGGGCCGAGGAGCTTGCCCCCGGGCCTGGGGCCGCCCCCCCCGAGCGCCTGGAGGTGCGCGAGGGCTGGCTGGCGGCACAGCAGCTGTTTCGCCTGCCCCCCTGGATGGAGCTGGGGCTGGAGTTCACCGCCGAGCCCCTGGGCAACCCCAGTGGCGGCCTGACCCAGCAAAGCAACTGGATGCAGCAGACCACGGCCACCCTGGCCGTGGGATCGGGGCTGGCCAAATCGATCGACACCTGGAGCGAGGCGGACCACTGGCGCGTCAACCTGACGCTGAACCACTACAGCGGTGATCCCAACTACGCCGCTCAGATCGGCGCCCAGTTCCCCCTGCAGCAGGTGGCCTTCCCCGATGGCTTCTGGCTGAGTGAGGTGAGCGTGGCCCGCGAGCTGGGGGAGGGCTGGTTTGGCGTGAAGGGGGGCATCGTGCCCCTGAACCCCGATTTCGTGGCGGCACCGATTTTCGATTACTACGTGCATTCGGCGCTGAACAACACCCTCAACATCACCCTCAACGACCTGCCGATCAGCCCCTTCGCCGCCACCGGTGCCATCGCCACCCTGCGGCCCGCCGCGGATCTCACGTTGCGCTACGGCGCGTTCAACCTCAACAGCGTGGTGCCGATCGCCCAGTGGCTGGGGGTGGATCCGCTCGTCCCCCCCGGCAACGGCTGGGCGCAGCTGCTGCAGCTCACCTACAGCCCCGCCTGGCTGGCTCCGAAAGCTGAAACCCCGCTCCAGGCCTGCCGCACCGCCGCAGGCCTGCGCACCGTCCAGAGCGGTTGCGCCAAGCCGGTGACGGTGCAGCGACAGCTGCCCGCAGGCCTGATCCAGGTTGGGGGATACAGCACCCCCGAGCAGGGCAATGGCCTCTACGGCACCGTCTCGTGGGGCATGCCGTCCCCCCTGGGACTCGACACCCGCTTCTGGGTTGGAGGCCAGCTGTCTCCCGAGGCCGGCAATGGCAGCGACGCCGGCAGCGATGACATCGACGTGTCGCCTTACTTCATCGGCGGCGGCCTGGTGACCCAGGGGCTGCTGCCGGGGCGCCCGTTGGATGTGTTCATCCTCGGCGTGGGCCGCAGCGGCATCAACGGCGCCCTGCTCGGGTTGTCCCAGAACGGCTACGAGGCGATGGTGGAGGTGGGTTATCAGCTGCAGCTGAACCAGACGCTGGCGCTGCAGCCCACGCTGCAGTGGATCGTGAATCCCGGCGGCAGCGGAGATCTGTCGGGGATCTTCGCCGCTGGCGTGCAGATCTCGCTCACCTTCTGAGCCCTGGCAGTGCCGCTGGCGCCCAGCGCTCGACAGGGACGGCTGCAGGCCGCAGAGTGATGCCGATCCGCCCGCTGGCCACCGCGCCCTGATGCTCACCGCCGCCCAGCGCCGCACGGCCGCCCTGGCCGCCCTGCTGGGCAATGCCCTGGAGTGGTACGACTTTGCCGTTTACGGCTACGTGGCCAGCGCCCTCGGGCGGGCCTTCTTCCCGGCAGAGGCACCGGCGCTGCAGACCATGGCCTCCTTCGGCGTGTTCGCCGTGGGGTATCTGATGCGACCCGTGGGCAGCCTGCTGCTGGGCCCCATCGGCGATCTGCTGGGCCGGCGGCAGATGCTCAGCCTGAGCATTGTGATCATGGGCCTCTCCAGCCTGCTGATCGGCCTGCTGCCCACCCATGCCCAGATCGGCGCAGCGGCTGGCATCCTGCTGGTGCTGCTGCGGATGCTGCAGGGCTTTTCCGTTGGCGGAGAGTTCACCGGCAGCATCACCTATGCCGCCGAGGCGGCCCGATCCAGCCATGCCGGCCTGCTCTCCAGCCTGGCCACCGCCGGCGGGCTGGTGGGGTTCAGCCTGGGTTCCCTCACGGCGGCCGTCACCGGCTGGAGCCTCGGTGATGCCGCCATGGCGGCCTGGGGATGGCGGCTGCCCTTCCTGCTGGGCGCTGCCGTGGCGGTGCTGGGTCTGTGGATGCGGCGATCGATGCCGGAAACCCTGCCGCCGGAGGAGGACGCCACGCCGATCCGCTCCTTCAGCGCCCTGGCAGGCGCCGTTGGCTGGCGACTGCAGGAGGTGATCCGGCAGTGGCGGCTGGTGCTACAGGTGATCGCCCTGGTGAGCTTCGCCAATGTGGTGTTCTACGTGGCGTTCGTGTTCCTGGTGGACCACGCCGGCCAGGTGAGCGGCAACAGCGCCGGAGCGAACACGGTGGCCACCCTGCTGCAGACCCTGGGCCTGCCGGTGGTGGTGCTGGGCGGACACCTGGCGGACCGCCATGGCCTGGTGATCGCCAACCGCTGGGGCAACCTGGCGCTGCTGGTGGTGATGCCCCTGGCCCTGCTGATCGGCCAGGGCGGCAGCCTGGCCCAGCTGGCCATCGGCCTGGCCCTGGT
Organism: Synechococcaceae bacterium WB8_1B_136; assembly: GCA_010029175.1. Lineage (GTDB taxonomy): Bacteria > Cyanobacteriota > Cyanobacteriia > PCC-6307 > Cyanobiaceae > Vulcanococcus. Next base: position 18,155 of record RGNC01000011.1, read on the forward strand.
GGTGGTGCCGCTGATGGCCACCATGGGGGCCCAGGGGGTGCTGGGAGTGGCCCTGGTGCCGCTTCGCCAGCGCTGCGCCGTGTTTTCGATCGCCTACTCCCTGGCCATGGCACTGTTCGCCGGCACCGCCCCGCTGGTGGCGAGTTGGTTGCTGGAGGCGCGCGGCTGGCTCTGGGGAACGCCCCTCTATTGCCTGATCTACGCACTGCTGGCCATCTGGGCCGTGCAGGCCAGCCGCGGATCGGACCGCTTCAACGCCACTCCCCAACCCTGAGGTTCCCAGCAGCCCCCAGCGCGCCGATCAGCCCATGGCTCTCTCCTTTCGCGAACTCCAGGCCCAACTGCAACCCGACTGGGGGTGTGAGCACAGCGGCGATGGTGCCGGCTTCGATGTGCTGGTGGTGCCCTCGCTCTCCATGGACCGGGCCCAGATGGCCCTGGTGACAGGAGCACACCACTACGAGGAACGCCAGCTGTTCTCCCTGATGCGGCTACGGGATCCGGGGGTGAGGGCGGTGTACGTCACCAGCAAGCTGCTGCCGGAGCTGGTGGTGGATGCCGTGTTGGAGCTGCTGCCGGGGGTGCCCACCTCCCATGCGCGGCGGCGGTTGCAGCTGTTCGATGCCGACGACGCCAGCGATCGACCCCTGGCCGAGAAATTGCTGGAGCGGCCGGCGCTGCTCAATCGGATCCAGGAGCACTTGCGGCTGGGGCGCAGTTTCATCAGCTGTTTCGTGGTGAGCGATCTGGAAAAACAACTCTCCGAGCGCCTGCAGATCCCACTGCTGGGCACCGATCCCGCCCTGGGCTACTGGGGCAGCAAGGCCGGCAGTCGGGAGCTGTTCGCCCGCTGCGGTGTGCCCCATCCACCCGGCAGCGGCCTGGTGCACAACCTCAACGATCTGACCGAGGCCATCGCTGAGCTGTGGGAACAGCATCCAGGGCTGCGGCGCTGTGTGGTGAAGCTGAATGAGGGCTTCAGCGGCGAGGGCAATGCGCCGTTGGCCCTGGAACCGCTCCAGCTGCAGGAGCTGAGTGGCGCCGCACGGCGACAGCAGCTCCGCCAAGCCCTGGACAACCTGCCCATGCCAGCGCAGCAGTGGCGCGATCTGATGCGGAGCCAGGGGGCGCTCGTGGAAGCGTGGCTGGACGGGGGCGAAGCCTTGAGCTCCCCCAGCGTGCAGGGCACCATCCATCCAGGGGGCACGGTGGAGCTGCTCTCCACCCATGAACAGATCCTGGGCGGCCCCAGCGGCCAGACCTACCTGGGTTGCCAATTCCCGGCGGAGAGCGACTACCGACTGGCGTTGATGCGCCACGGCCAGGCCATCGGCGAAGCCCTGGCCAGCGAGGGCGCCCTTGAGCGCTATGCCGTGGATTTCATCGCACGCCGCATCAACGGCCAATGGGATCTGCAGGCGATCGAGGTGAACCTGCGCCAGGGCGGCACCACCCATCCCTACATGGCACTGCGGGCGATCACCACGGGCCAACTGGATCCGGCCACAGGGCTGTTTCTGGCTCCCACCGGCCAGCCCCTGCACTACGTGGCCACAGACAACCTCAGCGATCAGCGTCTGCGGGGGCTGCTACCCGCCGATCTGATCGACATCGTGGCCGACGACGATCTGCACTATGACCCTGCGCGCCTGCGGGGCAGTGTGTTCCATCTCCTGGGCTGCCTGTCGGAATTCGGCAAGCTGGGCATGACCTGCATCGGTCGCAGCCGCGAAGAAGCCGAAGCGGTGTACAACGCCACCGCTGCAGGCCTGATCGATCGGGCTGCAGCCCTGCAGGCCACTCCCCAGGGCGAGGGCTCAGCGGAACAGCGAGTTGAGCAGATTGCTGAGCCCGATGCCCAGGGCCTCATTCAGAGCTGAACCGGATCCAGCGGTGCCGCCATTGGCGCGGGTGGCGATCAGCTGCATATCGGCCCAACGGAAGGTCACGTTGCGGCCCTGAACCGTGGCAGTCACGGGCCAGCTGTTGCCGCTGGCATCCTGGATCACGGTCACGCCATCGCGCTGGCGGAAGCTGTAGCTGCTGCCATTGCCCAGGGTTGCATCAAACCGGGTGCGGTTCTTGTCGGTGTGGCTCACCTTGCGCAGGGTGCAGGATCCTGAGAACTGGCGCAGGCCGCCGCGATAGAGCTGGCAGTAACCGGCGTCGGTCTGATCAACGCGATTGGGATTGTTTGGGTTGTAGCCCGATCCCCCCGGGTTGTAACTGCCGCCGCCATAGAGCTGCTGGGTGAGGGCTCCATCCACCTGGCGCCTCCCCCAGCCATCGCTCCAGCAGGTGCGCACAGCGCTGGAGCAGGCGGCACCAGTGCTGAGGCGGAAGTCTGTGGGGGCAGGACCACCAGCCAGTTGGTTGAGCACGTTCTGGGCAGCAAGCTGGCCGTAGTACTGCTGGGTGAGGGCGAGAGAGAGGCCCTGGCGGTCGTAGCAGACGCGGCCCCGCTCATCGCACACCACCCCGGGGCTGGGGGCATTCACCTGGGCCCTGGCGGGCAGCACAGCCAGGGGCAGCGCGGCCACGACGGCCGCAGCCACAGCCAGCGGGCACAGGGACAGACGGGGCATGAACGTGGAGAGCAAGCTGCCCAAACTTCTAGCCAGGGAAACGGCCCCGATCAATCAGGGTCTGGACAACGCCACCACCGGCGACGCAGCTGACCAGGCTGTGGCAGCAAAGTGCTGGCAGAGCATTCCAAGCAGCAGGGGAGCTGGGCTGGGAACTTGAGCCGCGGCGATGCATCCATCAAGCCATCGTCCTACAGGCTGTTCCGCGTTATGCAGCACAGCCAGGCTTACTGGGCACTGTTTAACGAGGATGTGAATCTTCTGACGTGCTAGAGGCCTGGGCCGGCAGCCGTTGCAGGCAGGCTTGCTCCAGCAGCTCCAGGTAGCGGGCCTGGGGTAGATTAGCCATGGCGCGGGCTTCGGCTTCCCGTCGCCGGCGATCGGGTTGCACCAGCGCATCGAGTTCGAGGCGATCCTGGCGGGTCAGGGCCTGGGCGATGTCGCCATCGGACAACCAGGGGGCATCCAGAAGGCACAGGCTTTGTGCCAGATGCCATCCCTCATGGCGCAGGGTGAGCGCGCGATCACCCCGTTCACACACCACGACCTTGCGCTGCCCGCGGACGTAGAGCCCATCGAGAGTGGGTTCACGGCAGCGGGGGTGCTCGCTGCTCACCTCCACCCCACGTGTGTTGAAGGCGGCTAGCAACTCATTCCAAGCACGGGGGTCTGTTCGGGGAGTCGCCGGCCGCAGAAACGGCAGATTCAGGATGAAAGCCAGAAGCAACGGGCCACTGATCAACAAAAGATACCAGTGGGGGCTTGGTCAACAAACGTGACCGACCAACGGAAATCTCGGCTGTTGGTCTGGCTCAGGTTGCGCTGGAGGTTATCGGTAGCAACCTGACTATAGTTGATCTGGGTCATGCCGATTGAAGGACCATCGCTGTCGTAGCAGACCTGGCCCACCGAATCACACACCACGCCCTGCTAGGGGTGGGCAAGGCCGGTGGGTGGGCAATCGCTACGCCTGGGGCCGCATGGGCAGGGAAGTCACAGAACACAACCCCGACCCTAGGGGCTTCTGGCGATGGTGAACCTGAGCCAGAGCTTTAACTCTCCCGCCCTGGCACATCGCGTGATCGGGAGAGCACACCATAAACCGCCCAGTTACAGGGTTATGGCAAATGCACCACATGGGGGATGCGGTGGCGGCCCTCTACGGCGATGCTGCACACGTGAGCGCAACCAGCCATGGCTTCTGCATTCCGACTTTTGCCCGTGGTGCTGTTTGGGGGACTGAGCAGCGCCGCCCTCGCCGCCACACCCGCCACCACCCTCAGCCTCCAAAGCGTGAGCTTCCAGGTGAGCACGAAAGGGACAGGGTCTGTGCAGCAGCTGGTGGTGAAAGCCAGCGAACACGGCCACGCCTACCCGGTGGTGAAGCAAGAACTCATCGGCT
>RGNC01000101.1 GCA_010029175.1 Synechococcaceae bacterium WB8_1B_136
CGCCGTACCACTGGCGATACCACTGGGCCATCTGCGCGATCTCCTGGCTCTGCACCCGCACCATGGCCGCCTCCAGCTCCCGCAACTCAGGGTGCTGGGTGTTCCACTGGGCGTGGGAGGCCATCATCACGCCCATGCGGTGATGGGGAATCATCTGCTCGATGAACGCCCGATCGAAGTCGGGGGCGAGCTTCAGGGCCTCAAGGCTGGTGCCCATGCCAGGCATGCCCATCCCTGCTCCCATGCCCATGCCCATGCCGTAGCCCCCCATGCCGTAGCCGTAGCCGTAGCCGCCCCAACTCCATGCCGGCACGTCGCCGCCGTACCACTGGCGATACCAGCGGCGCATCTGGGCGTTTTCTGCGCTCTGGCTGGTCTGGATCCGCTGGGCCAGCGCCTTGATCTCCGGACGTTTTGCCCGCGATGGCGCCAGTTCGGCCATGGCGATGGCCGCCTCGTGATGGGGAATCATCATCCCGATGAAGCGCTGGTCCATCGGCTGCAGCCCCCTGGACCCGGCACAGGGAGCCAGTGGCGCCGGAGGCGGGCCCGCCGCCTGGGTTGGCGGGGCGGGCGAATGGGTGATCAGCACCCCTGCGGCGATCGCCGCCGCCCAGCTCCAGCGATGGGGGCCATGTGGTGCCATGACGCTCTCCCGGGTGGTGCCACATCGGCAGTGTGCGCGCGCAGCCCGCGGGCAGCACCTCTTGCCGCGTGTTCGCTGGGCGGATGCGGTGGGGCCGCCTCGCCGCCTCGCCGCCTCGCCGCCTCAGCGCGATGGCTGCGGGCCGGTTTCCAGCTGCAGGGTGCATTTGCGGATGCCCATGGCCGCCAGGCGCTCGTGGGCCAGGGCCAGAAGATCATTGGGCTCCAGCCGCTGGCCGGCCAGCTGAGCTGGATCGATCAGCAGGTGGGAGGTGAGCGCCGTGCGGGAGGTGCTCAGCCCCCACACGTGCAGCTCCTCCACGTCCAGCACCCCGGGCAGTGCCGCCAGGCAGGCTTCCACCTGGGTGAGATCCACGTGCCGTGGCGCGGCATCGAGGTTGAGGGCCACCGCCTCCCGCAGCAGCCCCGAGGCGCTCCAGATCACGGCAGCCCCCACGCCGATGGCCGTCACGGCATCCAGCCACAGCCAGCCGGTGAACCCCACCAGCAGGGCACTCAGCAACACCGCCACCGACACGGCCGCATCGGTGAGCAGGTGCAGCACCGCAGCCCTCTGGTTGAGGTCGTGGTGATGGTCGTGGCCGAACAGCCGGGCCGAGAGCAGGTTGATCACGATGCCGGCGGCCGCCGCCCAGGCCACCGGGCCCACCACCAGTGGCACCGGGTTGAACAGCCGCTGGATCGCTTCCACCACCACCACCACGCCGGCACTGAAGGTGAGCAGTCCATTGAGCAGCGAGGCCATCTGGGTGCTGCGGCCGTAGCCGTAGGTGAAGCGCCCGCCGGCGGGGCGGCGGCTGAGCTGATCAGCCCCCCAGCCCAGCCCCAGGCCCACCACGTCGCCGAGGTTGTGGAGGGCATCGCCGATCAGGGCCAGGGAGCCGAAGCCAAAGCCCACCACCAGCTGCAGGGCGGTGAGGCCGCCGTTGAGGGCGATGCTCCAGCGGAAGGCCCGGGAGGCCTGGCCGTGGGCGTGATGGTGCCCGTGATCGTGATGGTGCTGCTGGCCCATGGCTCACAACTCCTGCTGGGCGGACAGGTAGAGGGCGATCATCTCCTCCATGCCCTTCTGGGTGCGGCCGTGAGGGCGGTAGCCCTTGGCGGCCCAGACCCGATCGAGCTCCATGCGCAGCTCCTCCGGGATCCAGCAGGAGAGCAGCACCTTGCCCTCCCGACTGGAGCTGCAGCGCTTGGTGGCCATCAACGATCCCCTGGTGCTAACAAGAATGTATACGTGTAACCAACGGATGGCCCGATCTCGCTTGGCTGCTGCCGTTGTGGCCGTCGGCCCTGCGCTGCGGCGCCCGTGCTGAAGCGCCTGCGTGCCCTGCCCCGCGATGTGTGGCTGGTGGGGCTGATCAGCCTGGTGAACGACGGGGCCAGCGACCTGATCTATCCGCTGCTGCCGCTGTATCTCACCGCCGTGCTCACGGCCGGACCGAGGGCCCTTGGCTTGATCGAGGGCATCGCGGAAGCCACCAGCAGCCTGCTCAAGTTGGTGTCGGGGGCCCTCAGCGATCGCAGCGGCCGCAGCCGGCCCTGGATCGTGACGGGCTATGGCATGGCGGGGCTGGCCCGGCCGCTGATCGCCCTGGCCGCCAGCTGGCCGGCGGTGTTGCTGTTGCGGTTCACCGATCGGGTGGGCAAGGGGCTGCGCAGCTCACCGCGGGATGCCCTGCTCGCCGCTGTGGTGGCGCCGGATCAGCGCGGCCTGGCCTTTGGCTTGCACCGGGCCATGGACAATGCCGGCGCCGTGGTCGGTCCGCTGGTGGCTGCGGGCCTGCTGGCCCTGCAGGTGCCGTTGCGCCAGCTGATCGCCTGGTCGCTGCTGCCCGGGGTGGTGTGCACGCTGCTGGCCCTGGCCCTGCGGGAACCCGGCGCGGTGCCGCCTCCCGCCCCCAGGACCCGGCCGGCTCCACCAGTGCGCTGGCAGTTCTCCGCCCTGCCGCCGGCCCTGCAGCGCTACCTCCCCGTGGTGGCCCTGTTCACCCTGGCCAACAGCTCCAACCTGTTTCTGCTGCTGCGGGCCCGGGAGCTGGGCGTGCCCCAGGCCCAGATCCCCTTGCTGTGGGCAGCGATCTCGGCGGTGGCGATGGTGGGCTCCACGCCCCTGGCGGCCTGGTCGGATCGCATCGGCCGGCGCCGGCTGCTGCTGGCTGGCTATGGCGGCTACGGGATCTTCTATCTGCTGATCGGCCAGCTGCACAGCAGCGGCCCCTGGCTGCTGCCCCTGTTCGCCAGCTATGGCCTGTTCCTCTCGGCCACGGAAGGGGTGGAGAAAGCACTGGTGGCCGATCTCTCCACCGCCGGCAGCCGCGGGACGGCCTTTGGCTGGTTCAACCTGATCACCGGCCTGATGGTGTTGCCGGCCTCTGTGCTGTTTGGCTGGCTCTACGAGCAGTTCAGCCCCCAGCTCGCCTTCACTGGAGGGGGGTGCTGCGCCCTGGCGGCGGCCCTGTGGTTGGCCCGTCTACCCCTCCCCCCGGGGTCAGGGTTGATCGAACCAGGGCCGTCCTCTTCTGCCTGACCACTGCCATGGGCTCGGATCACCAGCACGACGCGCTGTTTCAGGGCCATCTGGCCGGCTTGCTGGCGGCGGTGCTGTTCGGCTGCAGCGCTCCGCTGATCAGCACCGTGGCGGGTGCCGGATCGGCCCTGAGCATTGCCGGCCTGCTCTATGGCGGCGCCAGCCTGGCCCTGCTGGTGGTGCGTCTGCTGCGGGGCACCCAGGCCGAAACGCCGGTGGGCCGGCAGGACTGGCCGGCGCTGGCGGCCCTCATCCTGCTGGGCGGTGTGGTGGGTCCCGTGGCCCTGGTGCTGGGCCTGGCCCGCCTGCCGGCAGCCTCCAGCTCACTGCTGCTCAACCTGGAGGCGGTGTTCACCCTCGCCATCGCCGTGGTGCTGGGGCGCGAGCATCTCGGTCGGCGCGGTGTGCTCTCAGCGGTGCTCACCATCGCCGGGGCGGTGGTGCTGTCTGAGGGATCCCTCAGCGGGGCCAATGGGGCCGGTACCGCCCTGATCGCCCTGGCCACCCTGGCCTGGGGCATCGACAACAACCTCAGCCAGCGGCTCAGCCTGCGCAATCCGATCCAGATCGCCACCTTCAAGGCGGCCGGCGCTTCGCTGCCGATGCTGGCCCTGGCCCTGCTGCTGGGGCACCGCTTTCCCGCCCTGCCGGTGTGCCTGGGGCTGCTGGTGATCGGGGCGCTGGGCTACGGCATTTCGATCTGGCTAGATCTGCTGGCCCTGCGCAACCTCGGCGCCGCCCGCGAGGCGGTGCTGTTTTCCACCGCCCCCTTCGTGGGTGCGCTGTTCTCCCTGGTGGTCCTGCGGGACTCCTTCACGCCGCCGCTCCTGGTGGCCGCTGGCCTGATGGGTGCCGGCGTGGTGCTGCTGTTGCTGGAGCAGCACAGCCATTGGCATCGCCATGGGGATCTTCACCATGCCCATCGGCACCGCCACGATCCCCGTGGAGGGGATCCCCATCACCACCACGCTCACGCGCCGGAAGACCTAACGGATACACCGGCCGATCAGCCCTTCTGGCACGCCCATGAGCATCGGCACGAGCCTTTGGAGCACGCACACCCCCACGTGAGTGATGCCCATCACCGGCACCCTCACTGAAGGGCGATCACGGCAAGCCGCTGCTCACGCCCGGCTGACGGCCGAGAAGCGCATCACCACCGGCGGCTGGAAAGGTGTGAGTTGCTGGGCGATGGCCTCCAGGAACGCCACGAGGATCGTGATCAGCAGGATGTAGTCGCGCAGCGCTGGATCCAGCGACACCTGCTCCGCCAGCAGCGGTTCCAGGACGGCCCAGAGGGGGTTGGCTCGGGCATCGGCATAAACCTCGGCCAGCCGTGAGCTGTGGGCAGGATCGGCCAGGGAGGCCGACTCGGCGGAATGGGCAAAGGCGTTGCGCAGCTTGCGCAGAGTGTTCAAGGCCCGCTCCACGGGCTCATCGATCAGCCCCAGACGCCGGGCCAGGGCCACCTTGGCTCCGAGGGATCCCAGGGGGCGATCCGGCAGAAACAGTCCGTCGCCCTTGGCTGGGGCCGGCGTCATCACAGCCTGCAGCAGATGCTCCAGGGCGGCATCCACACGGGCAACGCCCACCAGCACGGCGCCTCGGCCGCGTTCCTCCAGCATCTGCAGGGCGATCTGCTGGGCGGCCTGGGCAACGGCAACGGTGCTGGGATCGGTGGCCATGGCGATCAGGCAGCGGCGGCGCGCTCGCGCAGCTCTTCGTAGAGGTCGGTTTGGTTCAGCAGGATCTCCTTCATGCCGTCGCGGATGGAGGCTGAGCCCAAGGCCTGGCTGCTCATCGCCTGGTGGGCATCGAGGGCGCTGATGATGGCATCCATCAGGGCGGTGTCCAGGTCGGGTGAGGCGCTGAGCTGCTCCTTGCTGTTGGCGGATGCTTGCTGCTGCAGGGTGGTGGATTCCAGCAACTTGCCGCGGATCACGGAGCGCACATAGATCACCTTGTCTGCGTCGGTGAGGTCGCCGGTAAACAGATCGTTGAGGCGGGCAATGATCTCGGAGAGCAGGGCTTTCTCCTTGTCTTGCACTGAGCCGCTGCCTGGTGCCAGGCCTGCCAGTTTTTCCGGATAGCCCTGAGCGAGATCGAGCCTCCGCTGCCCCTTGTTGCGCAGGTGGTGGTGGGTGAGCACCACCTTGGAGAGATCCACGCTGGGGATCTCCCGTTCAAACTCCAGCAGCGGTTGCAGGCGCTTGAAGAACAGGGCCCGCTTCTCCAGGGCGGTGTTGCCGTAGTCGAAGATCTGGCAGAGGAAGGTGTAAAAGCGCACGTAGGTGCCCATGTCGCTTCTGAACAGGCTGAGGGCGTCGAGTTCGTCCTTGGCGGCTTGCATCGCATCGGGATCGTTGATCTCTTCGGCGTTGCGGTAGGCGAGGCGGGCCTCCTTGTAGGCGTTCATCAGTCGTTGGGCCACCGGTTCCAGCGCACCGATCAGTTGGCTCTGTTTGGCGTTGGGATCCAGCAGCACCTTCACCACGCGCTCGATCTCGAACTCGTCGTAGTGGCCCTGGGCATCGAGCTTGGCCTTGAGGTTGAGGATCAGCTGGGGATCGGTGGCCTCGGCCAGCTCGGCGGTTTCGTAGTAGGTCTTGAACGCGGCCAGGATGTCGCCTGGCTCATTGGCGAAGTCCACCACGTAGGTGGTGGTTTTGCCGGGATGGCAGCGGTTGAGGCGGGAGAGGGTCTGCACCGCCTGAATGCCGGAGAGGCGGCGGTCCACGTACATGCCGCAGAGCAGCGGCTGATCGAAGCCGGTCTGAAACTTGTTGGCCACCAGCAGGATCTGGGTGTCGTCGCCCTTGAATGCCTCGCGGATGTCGCCCTTGAGGCCAGGGTTGAGGCTGCTGCTGCGTTCGGTGAAGGGCTCGGGGCCACTCTCGCTGTCGTTCACCTCGCCGCTGAAGGCCACCAGCGCGCCGAGGGGGTAGCCCTTCTGCTGGATGTACTTGTCGATGGCGAGCTTCCAGCGCACCGCTTCCTTGCGGGAGCCCACCACCACCATCGCCTTGGCTTTGCCGTCGAGCAGCGGTGCCACGAACTGGAGGAAGTGCTCCACGATGATCTGCACCTTCTGGGCGATGTTGTGGGGGTGGAGCTTCACCCAGCCCATCAGCTTCTTCTTGGCAGCGCTCTGCTCCACCTCTTCATCGGAGTAGCTCTGCCCGTCTTGCGCGAGGCGGAAGGCGAGGGAATAGGAGGTGTAGTTCTGCAGCACGTCGAGGATGAAGCCCTCCTCAATGGCCTGCCGCATCGAATACACGTGGAACGGTTCGGGCAGGTTGCCCTCGCCGGCTGGCTCACTCGGGTTGGGGCGCCGGCCGAACAGCTCCAGGGTTTTGGCCTTGGGGGTGGCGGTGAAGGCCACATAGGTGATGCCGTTCTCCTTCACGCGGTCGGCCATCTGGGCCGCCAGAAGGTCGTCAATGCCCACCTCCCCGCCATCGGCCAGGTCTGCCGCTTCTGAGCTGCTGAGCACCTTCTTCAGCTTCTCGGCAGCTTGCCCGGTTTGGGAGCTGTGGGCCTCGTCGGCAATCACGGCGAAGCGCTTGCCTTCTGTGGCCGTGAGCTCGCGCACGGCTTCCAGGGCAAAGGGGAAGGTCTGAATCGTGCAGACCACCACCTTCTTGTCGCCGCCAAGGGCCTGGGCCAGCTTGCCGCTCTTGCTGCCGTCTTCACTGGTGATCGAGGCCACCACGCCCTTCTTGCGTTCGAACGACTCCAGTGCTTCCTGCAGCTGGGTGTCGATCACGTTGCGATCGCTCACCACCAGCACCGAGTCGAAGACCTTCTTGTTCTCAGCGTCGTGGAGTTCGGAGAAGAAGTGGGCGGTCCAGGCGATGGAGTTCGTTTTGCCCGAGCCGGCGGAGTGCTGAATCAGGTACTTCTGGCCGGGGCCTTCTTCCCGCACAGCCTCCTGGAGCTTCCGGGTCACCACCAGCTGGTGGTAGCGGGGGAAGAGCAGCTTGGCGATCTGCTTCTT
>RGNC01000102.1 GCA_010029175.1 Synechococcaceae bacterium WB8_1B_136
GCCTGGGCCCCCTGGGGTGAGCTGGGGCTGGCGGCTGCCGGCACCGCCACCGAACAACTCGCGGGCCTGGGCATCCCGGCCCTCTCCCTGCCGGGGCCTGGCCCCCAGTTCAAGCTCGGCTTCGCCCAGCGCCAGAGCCGGCTGCTCGGGGGCTCTGTGCGGGTGTGCCGCACCTCGGCCGAGCTGGCCCGGGGGCTCGAGCTGTTGTTGCGGGAGCCGCCGCTGCGGCAGCGCTTGGGGGCGATCGGCCGGCGGCGCATGGGGCCGCCGGGAGGGAGTGCCGCCCTGGCGGTCCTGGTGGAGCAGCGGCTGCTGGCCGGCCCGGCGGGATGATGGACATTCGCCACTGATCGCCGCGCTCCATGGCCGCACCCCAGGACAAGCACTTCGTGACGGCCTGCGGGCGGCTGGCCAGCCAGCTGAGCATCAGCATCGCCTCGGCCCGCCGCAAGGTGGATCTGGTGGCCGCCCGCGAGGGCGTGCGGGATGCGGAGGGTCGTCTGCTGATCGCCCAGCGGCTGTTGCTGGAAACCCAGGGGGTGGGTGCGGAATCCCGCCAGCTGCTCGATGAGCTGCTGGAGGCCGTGGCCGAGGAGGCCAACTACATCGGCGACGACTGATCCCCTGGGCGGCAACCGCCCCTCAGGAGCGGTGCTCGAAAATCGCGCCGTAGCGGCCGCGATCGAGCTCGGCGATCACCGGGATGCAGGCAAAGCTGCGCTGGGCCAGCTCCAGCCGCTCCTCCCGCGTCAGCATCTGCACCAGCCGGTCGCGGGCGGCCAGCAGATAGCGCACATCATTGGCGGCGTAGGCCAGCTGGGCTTCGCTGAGCTCCTCCACCCGGCCCCAGTCGCTGCTCTGGGCCCCCTTGTCGAGCTCCACGCCGCAGAGTTCCTGCACCACATCCTTGAGGCCGTGGCGGTTGGTGTAGGTGCGGGCCAGGCGGCTGGCCACCTTGGTGCAGAACAGCGGCTGCACGGCGATGCCCAGGCCCTCCGCCAGGGCGGCCACATCGAAGCGGGCGAAGTGGAACACCTTCTCGATGGCCGGGGCCTCCAGCAGCCGCTGCAGCAGCGGGGCACGGGTCTGGCCGCGCTGAATGCGAACGCAGCACACGTTGTCGTGGTCGTCGCTGATCTGCACCAGGCACAGCCGATCGCGCCCATGCACCAGGCCCATCGCCTCGGTGTCCACCGCCAGGGCGCTGGAGGCCCCCAGCAGGGCGTGCCACTCGGCGTTGAGGTCGCCGTCGAGCACGGCAAAACGGGCCGGGCTGGAGCCGGCGGCGGGGGCGATATGCGTGATGCTCATGGGCGGAGGCGCTGCGGTGGCCACGGGGATGGCGCCATCGTCGCGGATGCCGTGGCGCGGGCATCCACACCCTGGCCGGATTTCGCTCTTGAGATTCAGGACGAGACTGGGTTAGGAGAAGGGGTGAGCGAGCCCCTTGTTGCCGTGATGCGATCCCGCCGTCTGCCCGCCCGCTCCGGCCTGGAGGCCGTGCATGCGTTCTTTGCCCAGCCGCCGATTCAGCACCTGGGCCTGGAGCTGGCGGTGTGCTGGGTGTTGGAGCGGCTGCTGGAGGCCGACAGCTACCCCACGGCCCTGATGCACGACCTGGCGGTTGCCCATCCCAAGTTGCGGCTGTCGGAAACCGTGCTGCAGCAGGCGCTCAACTTCCTGGATCAGCAGGGCGCCATCAGCAGCTACTCGCAGCGCTGCCCCAGCCGCGGCCGGCCCCGACGGATGCTGCACCTGCTGGAAACCAGTCGGGAGGCGGCCCTGGGGTTGATGTCCAGCTGGCACCGCTGGCTCGAAGAGAATGACGATCATCTGCATCCGGGATCCGATGCCTCCAGCCCTGGGTTCCACCCTGCTGCTCACGGTTCTGCTGGCTGTCGGCCTGGTGTTTTTTCTGCGGGCTGCCAGTAAGGACCGCACCACCGTGGTGGAGGTGCGCTCGTCGCGCCCGCCCCTGGAGGTGCTGCCCGGCATCACTAACTGGTTGCAGCAGCGCGGCTGGACCGCTGAAGAGAGCAACCCCGAGCAGCGATCGCTGCGCTTCCGCGGCCAGGTGGAGGCCAGTCCACTGCTGGCGGTGCTGCTGTCGCTGCTGGGGGCTGTGGGTGCCGGTTGCCTGGGCCTGGTGCTCCGCCAGCTGATGCCCCCTCTGGGCTGGTGGCCCCTGGGCCTGGTGGCGCTGGGGCCCCTGGCCGGGGTGCTCTACCGCCGCCGTGCCGCCCGGGCAGAAACGGTTGAGCTGCGGCTGATCAGCCACGACCTGGCCACCGGCAGTGCCCTGCGGCTGCGTGCCCACCGCGATGAACTGATCGCCCTGGAGCTGGAGATGGGGCCCAAGCTGGGGCTGTTCAGTGATGGCAACCTGCTCAGCTCGCCGATCTGAGCCAGAGTTGCCGCATGGATCCCCGCCGTGCTGCCGCCGTCGCCCTGCTGGTGGGCGCCTGTCTGGCGGGTCCGGCCGCTGCCCAGGCTCCGGGGCTGAGCAGCTTCGATCCGCTCACCGGCCCCCGCAGCCGCCTCTCCCGCGACTGGGTGGGACAGCGGTCGCTGCCCGCCGATGTGCCCATCCTGGTGCTGGCGGGCCACGCCGATTCCCAGGGCATTCAGGGGCCGGGCACCTCCGGTGAGGCTGTGGCTCGGCTGGGGGCTTCGCCGATGCAGCCCGGCATCACCGACGAGCTCTACTGGAACCTGGCGGTGGCCCGGGCCGTTGTGGACCTTGGCCAGCGCCGCGGGCTCACCATCCGCTTCTACGAGCCGCCGCTGCGCTCCATCGCCAATAGCGGCGACCCTCGCACCAACTGGAGCGTGGGCAAGGCCCATGCAGACCGCGGCGGCTACGTCCTGGAGATCCACTTCGATGCCTATGGCCCCGATGGGGTGGGTTCTGGCCTGATCCCTGCCCTGCATCGCCCCTTCAGCCAGATCGATGAGAGCCTGGCGGCGGCGTTCGGGGGCTACCCGATGTGGTTCCGCGGTGGTCTGGGGGGGCCGCGCCGGGGTATTTCCCTGCTGGAGATCGGCAAGCTGGAGGCACCGCTCGAGCCTGCGCTGCGGAATCCCGCCAGCGGCTCGGCGGCCCTGGCCGCCATCGCCGAGCGGGTGGTCACGGCCCTGGAACTGGGCCTCAGTCGACGGCCTGGTGGGGTTGGCAGCGGCCCACAAGCGCTTCGTCTCCCAGCCAGTTCTGCGGGCGAGTGAACAGCTCGGTGAGCAGGGCCTCGCGGCTGCCGGCCTCCGGTTGATAGCCGTATTCCCAGCGCACCAGCGGCGGCAGCGACATCAGGATCGATTCGGTGCGGCCGTTGGTCTGCAGCCCGAAGATCGTGCCCCGATCGAACACCAGGTTGAATTCCACATAGCGGCCGCGACGGTAGAGCTGGAACTGGCGCTCCCGCTCGCCGTAGGGGGTGTGCTGGCGCTTCTCGGCGATCGGCACGTAGCTGGGCAGGAAGGCGTTGCCGCAGGCGCTGGCCAGGGCGAACAGCTGCTCCCAGCTCTGGGGCTGGGCACCCACCGCCTGGCTGGCGGCGGCAGCGGGGCCGCTCGGGTCCTGGCCCTTGTAGAGCACGCCGCGGGGATCCTGGTAGTCGTAGAAGATGCCGCCCACGCCGCGGGTTTCACCGCGGTGCTTGAGGAAGAAGTATTCGTCGCACCAGGGCTTGAACACCTGGTAGATGGCCGGATTCACGCTGTCGCAGGCGCCCTTGAGGGTGCGGTGGAAGTGCTGGGCGTCGGCCAGGAAGGGGTAGTAGGGGGTGAGGTCGGCGCCGCCACCGAACCACCACACCGGCCCCGCCTCGAAATAGCGGTAGTTGAGGTGAACGGTGGGGATGTAAGGGTTGCGGGGGTGCAGCACCATCGAGGTGCCCGTGGCGAACCAACGGTGCCCCTTGGCCTCGGGACGCTGGCTGAGGATCGAGGGGGGCAGCTCCGAGCCCTCCACCTCGGAGAAGTTCACGCCGCCCTGCTCGAACAGGCGGCCTGCCTTCATCACCCGCGAGCGGCCGCCGCCACCTTCGGGGCGCACCCAGCTCTCCTCGGCAAACCGACCCTCGCCATCCAGCTGCTCCAGGCCGGCGCAGATCGAATCCTGCAGCCCCATCAACAGGGCCTTGGCCCGGGCGCGGGAATCGGCGGGTGGGGCCTCCAGCTGGGGCGCCGCCGGCTGAGCCGGGTTGGCCAGCCTGTTCTTCGTGCGGGACAGCAGGCCCTTCAACATCGGCGCCACACCAAAGGGTGTCGGAAACCTCCACACCTTTTCAGCCCACCGTCCCGCCGCACAAGCCTTCGAGAGAGTTCGTGATCACGATTGCGGCATGTGGCACCACCGCTGGCGGAGTGGTGCCGTTGGCTTGGGGTGGTGCTGAGGGCCTGTTGTGGAGATGGCTAAGTCTTGGCTAAGTCCACCGCACGGCAGCTGTTTGCGCAGCAGCAACCATGTCCGCGGTCGCCATTCCCGCCGTAGGGGTGGCACTGGGAGCGTTCGCCGCCGCCGCTTCTAGGATCCAGGCCCTGTTGCCCTCGTGATGGTCAGCGCAGAACCGGCCGATGCGGCGCTTGCTCCGGCCCTCGCCGCCCTCCAGACCATCGTTGACGCCGGCAGCGGCCGCAGCTTGCTGGACCTGCAGTGGATCCAGCAGGTGCGCCTGCAGAACGCCCGCGTGGTGTTTCGACTCGCCCTGCCCGGTTTTGCCAGCGGCCAGCGGGAACGCATTGCCGCCGAGGCCCGCCGGGCGCTGCTGCAACTCCCCGGCATCGAGGACGTGCAGATCGAGCTGGCCCAGCCTTCCACGGCTCAGGGCCATCAGGCGGCTCCCATCGGTGCGGCGGGCCATGGTGGCGGCGGCCCCGAGCGCCAGTCGATCCCCGGTGTGAAGCAGGTGATCGCCGTGAGCAGCGGCAAGGGTGGTGTGGGCAAGAGCACCGTGGCGGTGAATCTGGCCTGCGCCCTGGCCGCCAGTGGCCTGCGGGTGGGTTTGCTGGATGCCGATATCTACGGTCCCAATGCCCCCACGATGCTGGGGGTGGCCGATCGCACGCCCGAGGTGCGTGGCGAGGGTGCGTCCCAGGTGCTCACGCCGATCGAGAGCTGCGGCATCGCCATGGTGTCGATGGGCCTGCTGATCGATGAGAGCCAGCCGGTGATCTGGCGCGGCCCCATGCTCAACGGGATCATCCGCCAGTTCCTCTACCAGGTGAAGTGGGGGGAGCGCGATGTGCTCGTGGTCGACCTTCCCCCCGGCACCGGCGATGCCCAGCTCAGCCTGGCCCAGGCGGTGCCGATGGCCGGGGTGATCATCGTGACCACGCCGCAGATGGTGTCGCTGCAGGATGCCCGCCGGGGCCTGGCGATGTTCCAGCAGATGGGGGTGCCCGTGCTGGGGGTGGTGGAGAACATGACCGCCTTCATCCCTCCCGATGCGCCCGACAAGCGCTACGAGCTGTTTGGCAAAGGCGGCGGCCAACGGCTGGCAGATGAGGCTGGCGTGCCACTGCTGGCCCAGCTCCCGATGGAACTGGCGGTGGTGCAGGGCGGCGACGCCGGCCGACCCGCCCTGCTCAGCGCCCCTGAATCCTCCACGGCGCAGGCCTTCCGGGCCCTGGCCGAGCGGCTGTGGGCCGGAGTGCCGGTGGCATGACCGTGCTCGGCCTCTGGGGCAGGCGCCGGGGCGGCATGTTCGCCGCGGGGAAAGCTGGGCGCCGCGGTTGGTTCGCCGGGGTCGACAAATTGCTGTGGTGGATTCCCCTGGCGATGATCTTCATCGCCGGCATCCTGATCGCCAGCACCCAGCGCCAGGCGGGTTATGCCGACTGGTATCAGCACTGGATCACCGCCGCCGTTGGTGTGGTGATCGCCCTGTTGCTGGCCCGGGTGCCGGTGGAGCGGATCACCCGCTGGCAGTGGCCGATCTACGGCGTGATGGTGGCGAGTTTGATCGCCGTGCGGATCATCGGCGTGAGCGCCCTCGGCGCCCAGAGCTGGATCAGCATCGGCGGCTTCAACGTGCAGCCCTCGGAGTTCGCCAAGGTGGCGGCGATCCTGCTGCTGGCCCGGGTGCTGTCCCGCTACCCGGTGGAGCGCCCTGTGGATCTCATCCGGCCCGTGGCGGTGATCGGTCTGCCCTGGCTGCTGGTGCTGATCCAGCCCGACCTGGGCAGCTCGCTGGTGTTCGGGGCGGTCCTGCTGGTGATGATGTATTGGTCGGGCATGCCCGGCGCCTGGGTGGTGCTGTTCATGTCGCCGGTGATCACGGCGATCCTCTCCGGTGCGTTCCCGCTGGCTCTGGCGGTTTGGATTCCCCTGATGGGCTGGCTGGCCTGGAAGCATCTGCCCTGGAAGCGCATCGGCCTGGCGGCGGTGCTGGCGGTGCAAGGCCTGTTTGCCGCCGGCACGCCCTGGCTGTGGAACAACTTTCTGCAGCCCCACCAGCGGGCTCGCCTCACCCTGTTCCTCGACCCCAATCAGGACCCGATGGGCGGCGGCTACCACCTGCTGCAGAGCATGGTGGGCATCGGTTCCGGCGGTGTGTTCGGCACTGGTCTGATGCAGGGGCACCTCACCCTGCTGCGCTTCATCCCTGAGCAGCACACCGATTTCATCTTCAGTGCCGTTGGGGAGGAAACCGGCTTCATCGGTTCGCTGCTGTTCGTGCTCGGTTTTGTGGTGTGGATCTGGCGGCTGTTGCAGATCGCCGGCAAGGCCCGCACCGATGTGGAGTCGCTGGTGGTGGTGGGCATCGGCGCGATGGTGATGTTCCAGGTGGTTGTGAACATCAACATGACCATCGGCCTTGGACCGATCACCGGCATCCCGCTCCCCTGGTTGAGCTATGGCCGCTCAGCGATGGTGGTGAATTTCATCGCCCTGGGCCTGTGCGCCTCGGTGTCGCGCCGGGGCATCAGCAGCCAGGGGCGCCGGTGATGGGGGAGCCGGCAGCGGCGGGCAGCCTTGAGGCGTTGCGGTGCCTGCTTGCTGAGCAGGTGCCGGCAGGCCGCAGCGATGAAGACAGTATTCGCCGTCAGTGGTGGGCAGCGCTGGCCACCCTGCAGGACGACTTTCTGCTGCCGCAGCAGCCCGAGCGGGGGGTGTGGCTGGAGGCGCCGCTGCCGGTCCTCTACGAGCCCTCGCTGCTGCGCCGCCTGCAGG
>RGNC01000103.1 GCA_010029175.1 Synechococcaceae bacterium WB8_1B_136
GGGGGGAGCGGCGATGAACGCCACGATGAAGCAGATGGTGGCCGCCAGCAGGCAGGGGATCATCAGCACGCCGAACCAACCCACATAAATGCGGTTGTCGGTGGAGGCGACCCACTGACAGAAGCTTTCCCAGCTATTGGCGCGGCCGCTGCGGATTGCAGTGGTCATGGAAGCGAATGAGTACAGGGTGGCCACAGAACGTGGCATGGCAACGCTACGGAGACCCGCCCAGGAAATCCCGGAGCAAAAATTAAGTTCTCAAAAGAAAATCTTGCTTCACAAAGAGCTTCATGAACGCTTCATGAAGCGAGCCAACCGCGAGGGCCCGGCCATCAAGCGGCCCAGCAAACAGGCCACCAGACCTGCACCAGGCCTGCACGAGCCTCGTCAGGCGGCAGGCAGAAGGGTCTGCTGGCTCAGCCAGCTGCGGCCTTGCTTCAGGAACAGACCCCAATCGAGCTTCTCCTGCTCCGCTGCCCTGGCCACCAACAGCGGCGCCTGGCGCTGCAGCAGGGAGGCCAGCTCCTGTTCCGGCACGCCCGATGCCAGGGCGAGATAGTCGGCCATGGCGCGCCCCACCACACGGGTGAGGTAGGCGGCGCTCAAGGCCTGCAGGGCACTGCCCACCAGCCAGGTGGCCCCATGCAGCTTCACCAGCGAGGCCAGGGCCTGGCTGCTCCACTCCACCACCCCCAGGGTGAGGGCAGCCTTGCCCAGCTCCGTGGCGGCGGCCTGCAACTGCTCCAGCGACCAGGGGCAATCCCAGAGCCGGGCCATCTCCTGCAGCATCAGGCCGTTGGCGGCTGCCAACACCAGCAGATCCAAGCTAGGCAGGGGCGCCACCACCACTCCGGCCGCCACGGTCCACTGGGTGCGCTGCAGCAGCTGTTGCCAGTGCTGGCGGCGCAGGGCCTCCAGCTCCAGCTGCCAAGTGGCATGCAGGGCTTCCAGGCAGCGGCGCTGGGTGAGCTCCAGTTGCTGCGGCCCCGATCGCCGCAGCTGCTCCGCTAGGGGGGCCAGATCCCTGCTCAGGCCAGCGGGGCAGGCGGGGTTCCAGTTCAGGCGCAGGCTCGTAGCCGGTTCAGCCCCGCCATCCACCAGCAGCCACACCGCCTGCCCCTCGGGCAGGGCCTCCAGCCAGCGCAGATCAACGGCCTTGAGGGGCAAGGCCAGGCAAAACACCAGCAGATCGCACTGCCGGAACAGCAGCGGCCATTGCCAATCGGGGCTGTAGGCCGGCAGGGGATGGGTCCAGTGCAGCTTCAGGGGCAGGGGGGCGCGGCAGGCGGCCACCAGGGTCGGCTGCAGGGCCTGGCTGGGCAGCTCGGTGCCCACCAGGGCCAGGTCGAGGTGGCCCCGCTGCTGGCGCTGACGCAGATCGTCCAGCTGCCGCTGGCGCTGCTGCTGGGCCGCCGTGGGCTCCGGCTCCTGCTCCAGCCGCTCGAAACTGTCCAACACCGCCTGGCAGCGCTCGATCCAGGCCTCGGAGCTGCGGGGCAACGGGGGGGCAACGGGACGGCGCGATGAGCCCAACAGCCACAGCCCTGCAGCGCCGGCACCGAGACTGAACAGGGCGCCGAAGGGCCCGTGCAGGCTGTCCAACAGCAGCACACCTCCCGCCAGGGCGCCTGCCACGGGCCAGAGGCTGCGGACTGAGCGCCGGGCCAGCCAGGGCAACGCAGTGGGATCGGTGGGGGCGTCGGGAGCAGTCAAGCGAACCGCGGCGTTGGCGCATCGATGTCCAGCTTCTCTAGCTCAACTGGTGTCTGCTGCCCAGACCCAATACCGTGGTTCCTGCCTGCCTGCCAGCGCCGGTCCATGGGCACCACCAGCCTCGACAACCGCGCCGACGTGAAGCGGGTGCTGCTGGTGGCCCTGGCCGTGAATGTGGCCATGAGCCTGCTCAAGCTGGTGGTGGGGCTGATGAGCGGTTCGCTGGCGGTGCTGGCCGATGCGATGCACAGCGCCACCGACGGCCTGTCCAGCCTGCTGGGGCTGCTCACCAACGGCCTCTCCGACCCCCGGCCCGACCGGGATCACCCCTACGGCCACGACAAGTACGAGGCGATTGGAGCCCTGGCCATCGCCGGCTTCATCCTGTTCACCGCCGTGGAGATCCTGCGCACCGCGATCGAGCGGATCGCCACCGGCCTCAAGCCCCTGCGCATGGACCGCCACGACCTGCTGGTGCTGCTGCTGGTGCTGGGCTTCAACCTGCTGTTGGCCGGCTATGAGCGCAGTGAGGGCAAACGGCTCAACAGCCAGTTGCTGCTGGCGGACGCGCGGCACACCAGCAGCGACATCTGGACCACGGTGATGGTGCTGCTGGGTCTGGCGGGCGTGATGCTGCTGAAGCAGAACTGGTTCGATGTGGCCGTGGCGATGCCGCTCTGCCTGCTGCTGGTGCGGGCCTGCTGGCAGGTGCTGCGCACCAACCTGCCCTGGCTGGTCGACCAGATCGCCATCGCCCCGGAGGCCATCCACGAGGTGGCCATGGCGGTGCCCGGTGTGTTGAACGTGCACGACATCGCCAGCCGCGGGGTGCTGGGTCAGCGGGTGTTCATCGAGCTGCATATGGTGGTCGACGCCGACGACCTGCCCACGGCCCACCGCATCACCGAACTGGTGGAGGAACACCTGGAGGCACGGTTCGGGCAGGTGCGCTGCACGATCCACCTCGAGCCCCGGGAATACGCCATCCCCTCCATCACCTTCAGTGGAGCCCATGGCTGAGCTGGCAACCCTGCTCACCCCAAGGCTGGAGCAGCGCATCGCGGCAATGCTGGAGCGCCAGCAGCAGGAACACCGCTGGCATGGCGCATTGCCGGTGCTGCTGCTGGAGCGCTGCTGGCTGCATCTGGAGGTGGTGCCCGTGGCCCGGCTGGCCCAGGCCCTGCCGCCCGACAGCAGCGCCGACGCCCCGGAACTGGTGCGCTTCCGCCAGCTGCGCGGCTCCGGCCTGCCGGACCAGGCAGCCCAGGAGCAGTGCTGGGAGGAGTTCGGCCGGCAGGCGTGTTCCGAAGCCCTGCGCCGCTACTGGCAGGCCCAGGATGAGGGCAACCACGGCTGGACCCTGGCCCGCTACCTCACGGTGCTGGCGCTCTATCGCCGCCAGCTGGAGATGGCAGGGCCCGTGCCGCTGCCGATGCTCGTGCTGGCCCGGGGCGGCAGCGGCGAAGCGCACCGGCTCGAATGGTGTTGGCCAGCAGAGCCCACCATGCGGCACACTTGCCCCTGATTTTCAGGGTGCGCGGCCATGGCCGACGGGACGTTTGAGGCCAACCAGTTCGAATCCAGCCAGGGGGCCCGCGGCGAAGGTCGCGAGGGTCGCGGTCGCTTCGAGCGGCGCCGCAGTGAGGGCGGCCCGGGGGAAGCCCAGCGGGAAGGCGGCAACCGGGATGCCGGTGGCTTCCGCATCCGCCTGAGCGACAACGAAATGCGTGCCGCCCGCGCCGTGCAGGAGGCCTTTGGCCTGCGCTCCACCGTGGCGGCCCTGGGCCTCTCCATCCGCACCGTGGCCCAACTGCTCGAGGAGGGGAAACTCGATGAGCTGGTGGCCCAGCACCGCGCCGGTGCCGGCAGCCGTCCCCAGGGCGAGCGCCGCAGTGGCGGTCGTGGTGAAGGGCGTGGCGAAGGCCGCGGCGAACGGGGCTGGGACCGGGGCGGTGAGCGCCTTGGCAACCGCCCCAATCCCTTCGCCCGCCCGGCTCGCCCCGCCGCTCCTGCGCCGGTGGTGGAGGCTGCCGCTGAATCAGAGGCCCCGGCTGAAGCCGCTGTGGAGGCCGAGGCCGCTGTGGAGGCCCAAGCTGCCGAAACCAGTGCTCCCGAAACCGCGGCAGCGGCAGACAGCAGCGAGGCCTGAAGGAGGCCTGAAGCCGGTGGCGGTTCACGGGGTCTGCCCCACGGCAGAATCCCGCGGACCGCGAGCACGCCACGATGCCACGCCCAAGGGTTCTCTCAGGGGTTCAGCCCACCGGCGCTCTGCATCTGGGCAACTGGTTGGGGGCGATCCGCAACTGGGTGAACCTGCAGGACAGCCACGACACCTTCTTCTGTGTGGTGGACCTGCACGCCATCACGGTGCCCCACGATCCCGAGCAGCTGGCGGCCGACACCCGCAAGACGGCAGCCCTCTATCTGGCGGCCGGCATTGATCCCAGCCGCTCCACCGTGTTCGTGCAGAGCCACGTGCCGGCCCACAGCGAGCTGGCCTGGCTGCTGAACTGCGTCACGCCGCTCAACTGGCTGGAGCGGATGATCCAGTTCAAGGAGAAGGCGATCAAGCAGGGCGACCAGGTGTCGGTGGGCCTGCTGGATTACCCGGTGCTGATGGCGGCCGACATCCTTCTCTATGACGCCGATCTGGTGCCGGTGGGCGAAGACCAGAAACAGCACCTGGAGCTGGCCCGCGACATCGCCCAACAGCGCATCAACGCCCGCTTCGGCCAGAAGGACGCCGATGGCGAACCGATCCCGGTGCTGAAGGTGCCGGAACCCCTGATCCTCAAGGAGGGGGCCCGGGTGATGAGCCTCACCGATGGCCGCAGCAAGATGAGCAAGAGCGATCCCAACGAGGGATCCCGGATCACCCTGCTGGATCCGCCGGAGCTGATCACCAAGAAGATCAAACGGGCCAAGACCGACCCGGTGATGGGCCTCGAGTTCGGCAACCCGGAGCGCCCCGAAACCGACAACCTGCTCGGGCTCTACGCGATCCTCAGCGGCAAGGGCCGCGAGGCCGTGGCTGCCGAATGCGCGGCCATGGGCTGGGGAACCTTCAAGCCCCTGCTGGCGGAGGCCGCGGTGGAGGCCCTGCGGCCGCTGCAGCAGCGCTATGCCGAGCTCAGCGCCGACCCTGCCGAGCTGGATCGGGTGCTGGCCGGTGGACGGGAACGGGCCCAGAGCGTGGCCCAGGCCACCCTGGACCGCACCCGCGCGGCCCTTGGCTTCCTGCCCGTCCACTGATCATTCCGGAAGAAAACATTAACTTCCCTGATTCAACCGGCGGCAACCGTCCAGGGAAATCACCGCCCGCATCACTCAGTGAACCCAGGGACCCAGACCCTGATCAACAGGGGCGTTCCCAGCAATCGCAGACGCGACCCATCGGAACAGACGGGGCATACGCACATCGAGTCTCAATTGTCCAGGCCGGTTCCCGGGGGTCTCGCCCCAGACCCGGACTGGACAGCAGGCTCTTGCCAATCCGTGTTGCCTGGCCGCTTGAAGGTTTCCCGTCTGCTGCCCACCGTCTCCGCTCCCCTGCTGCTCTGCGCAAGTGCCCTGGCGCTGCTCAGCGCACCACAGCTGCAGGGAAGCCAAAGCACCGCCCGGGCCGCCGACCAACCTGCCTCCCCCCAGCGGCCCTACGCGATCACGCCGGCCCGCCGGGCCCTGCTGAACACGATCCGCTATGCCGAGGGCACCTGGAAGCAGGGCAGCCGTGAGGGCTACCACACCCTCTATGGCGGCGGCCACTTCACCAGCCTCGCCCGCCACCCCGAGATTGTGGTGCACAAGCGCTACACCAGTGCCGCCGCCGGGGCCTACCAGTTCCTGCCGGGCACCTGGCGGGAGGCCTCCCGGCGCCTGCAGCTGGAGAGCTTTGACCCCGCCAGCCAGGACCAGGCGGCCCTGTATCTGATCGACCGCCGCGGCGTGCTGGCCACGATCGACAGGGCCGGCCTCACCTCCGAGGCCATGGCGGTGCTGGCCCGGGAGTGGGCCTCGTTCCCGACCCTGGAGGGGATGAGTGCCTACGGGCAGCCGGTGAAACGGGCCGAGGAGCTCGTGCGCTTCTATCGCAACAGTCTGGAAAGCAGCACCAACCAGGCCTGAGGCTCAGGGCCCCTCGCCGGGTTGAACCAGGCCGGCGATGCGCAGCATGGAGGAGAGATTCCACACGCGCATCATCAGGCGATGCCAGGGCGTCATGGCGTCCATGTCCACGGCCATGGGGGTGCTGCAGGCTCCGCGCAAGCTGCGGGTGGCCGCGATCTCCCGCAGGGCGGTCTCCAGCTTCAGGCGCAGCTCCTGTTGCTCCCGGAGCGGCAGCAGGCTCTCCGGGGTGCGATCGAGCAACACCAGACCACGCTGAAACCAGGTGCTGAAGTCGTCGAACAGGGAATCCAGCAGCTGATCCAGCAGCTGGGCCGATTCCGAGGAGGGCGGCAGCGGCGGGGTGGGTGGTGGCAGCGGGGAGTCGCTCACCCGGCCAGCCTAGGAAGCCCGATTTGCCCTGCGTAGGATCGGGACTGCCCTCCCCTGTGCCGTGACCGCCACCCGCCCTGCCGACCCGATCCCGAGCAGTGCCGCGGTTACCACCACCACCGCCGAGCCGGCAGCGATCAGCCTGCCCAAAACCAGCGACAGCCCGCAGCTGCTGCGCATCCGCCACTCGATGAGCCACGTGATGGCCATGGCGGTGCAGAAGCTGTTTCCCAAGGCCCAGGTGACCATCGGTCCCTGGACCGAAGCCGGCTTCTACTACGACTTCGACAGCCCCGATCCCTTCACCGAGGCCGATCTCAAGGCCATCAAGAAGGAGATGATCAAGATCATCAACAAGAAGCTGCCGCTCGAGCGGATCGAGGTGAGCCGCGCCGAGGCCGAACGACGGATCCAGGCCCAGAACGAGCCCTACAAGCTGGAGATCCTGGCGGGCATCAACGAGCCGATCACCCTCTACACCCTCGGCGAAGAATGGTGGGACCTCTGCGCCGGCCCCCACGTGGCCCACACCGGCGAGCTGAACGCCAAGGCCTTCGAGCTGGAAAGCGTGGCTGGCGCCTACTGGCGGGGTGATGAGACCAAAGCCCAGCTGCAGCGCATCTACGGCACCGCCTGGGAAACACCGGAGCAACTGGCCGAGTACAAACGCCGGATTGAAGAGGCCAAGCGCCGCGATCACCGCCGCTTGGGCACCGATCTGGATCTGTTCTCGATCGAGGACGAGGCCGGCGCCGGCCTGGTGTTCTGGCACCCCCGCGGCGCCCGCATGCGCCTGCTGATCGAAAACCTCTGGCGGGAGCTGCACTTCGCCGCCGGCTACGAGCTGCTCTACACCCCCCACGTGGCCGACATCAGCCTGTGGAAAACCTCAGGCCACCTCGACTTCTACCGGGAGAGCATGTTCGGGCCGATGCAGGTGGATGAGCGGGAATACCAGCT
>RGNC01000104.1 GCA_010029175.1 Synechococcaceae bacterium WB8_1B_136
CCTCAAGGGCCTGCTGCAGCCCTAGCCCCCCGCCGCCCCTTCCCTTCGCCATGAGCCAGGCCTGGGCCGACCACCTCGATCTGCTGATCCGCGCCCGCACCCCCATCCTCTGGATCCGCAGCCAGGAGGAGGAACGCAGCACCGCCCTGGTGGCGGCCGCCGCCAGGCGCCTCGGCAACCGGCTGTTGCTGCGCTGGGATTTCATCGCGGGCCTCAGCGGCCTGCCCGGCCGTGAGGGGGAGGCGGCCCGCAATCCCCTCGCCGCCCTCGACGGGCTGAACGCGCTGCAGCCCGACCAGCCCGCCATCCTGGTGCTGCACGACTTTCACCGCTACGCCGACGACAGCGGCATCTGCCGCAAGCTGCGCAACCTGGCCACCCAGCTGCGCCAGCAGCCCCACACCCTGGTGGTCACCGCCGCCGACTGGCAGCTGCCGCGGGAGCTGGAGGAGTGCATCACCCTGCTGGATCTGCCCCTGCCCCACCAGAACGAGATCCGCGAGCTGCTGCAGAGCATCGGCCAGGCCAGCGGCCAATCCCTGCCGCCCGAGCTGCTGGAGCAGCTCACCCACAGCTGCAGTGGCCTGAGCGAGCAGCGCATCCGCCAGGTGGCGGCCCGGGGCCTGGCCCGCCGCGGCCAGCTGGGGGTGGGAGATCTGGAGGAGGTGCTGGAGGAGAAGCGGCAGGCCATCGCCCGCAGTGAACTGCTGGAGTACTGCCCCAGTGAGGCCACCCCCGCAGACATCGGCGGCCTCGATGCCCTCAAGCGCTGGCTGGAGCAGCGCCAGCTGGCCTTCAGCGATGAGGCCCGCCGCTACGGCCTGCCCCTGCCCCGGGGGGTGCTGCTTGTGGGCCCCCAGGGCACGGGGAAATCCCTCACCGCCAAGGCCATCGCCCACAGCTGGAGCATGCCGCTGCTGCGGCTGGATGTGGGCCGCCTGTTCGCAGGGCTGGTGGGAGCCAGCGAGGCCCGCACCCGCGACATGATCCAGCGGGCCGAGGCCATGGCCCCCTGCGTGCTGTGGATCGATGAGATCGACAAGGGCTTCGGCAGCGCCGATGGCGGCCGCAGCGACGGCGGCACCAGCCAGCGGGTGCTGGCCAGCCTGCTCACCTGGATGGCGGAAAAGAGCAGCGCCGTGTTCGTGGTGGCCACCGCCAACGGCGTCGACAAACTGCCGCCGGAGCTGCTGCGCAAGGGGCGCTTCGATGAGATCTTCCTGCTGGATCTACCCGATGCCGCCGAGCGGCGGGCGATCCTCGATCTGCAGCTGCGCCGCCGCCGCCCCAACCATCAACTGCCCCTGGAGGTGGTGGTGGATCGCACCGCCGGCTTCTCCGGCGCCGAGCTGGAACAGGTGGTGATCGAGGCCATGCACCAGGCCTTCAGTGAGCGGCGCGAGTTCACCGAGGCCGACCTGATCGGGGCCGCGGCCCAGCTGGTGCCCCTGGCCCGCACGGCCCGCGAACAACTGGAAGCCCTGCAGCAGTGGGCCAGCAGCGGCCGCGCCCGGCCCGCCTCCAGCCGTTGCGCGGCGTAAAGAACACCAACACCAGGTAAAGAACGAAGCCGGCAACCCTGGGCAGCAAGGCCAGCGCCCCCAAGCTGCTCAGATCGTTGCCCTTCGCTCCGTGGAAACCCGCCCTGCGATCACCACCCAGTTGGCCGTGGCCTGCCTCGGGGCGGGCGTGATCACCACCTTTGCGGTGGCCCAGGGGCAGAATCCCTTCACGGCCCTGGGCATCACCCTCTTCTCAGCGGTGGCGGCCGTGGCCCTGGGTCAGGTGATCTGAGCCAGGCCCACAGCCAGCCGCTTCAGCCCACCGAGGAGCCGGCCATCGCCACGGGAATGCGCGGCACGGGGAAGCCGTTCTCACCCAGCACCTCCACGATCATGCGGTTGGTGTCGAAATACACCTGCCAGTAGTGGCTGGTGTGGGTGTAGGGCCGCACCGCCAACTTGGGGCCACGCTCGGTGAACTCCAGGATCTCCACATCGGCGGCCATGCCCTCGGTCTGGTTGGGCACCCGCGCAACGCCCTGCTTGAGCAGGGCAATGGCCTTGGCCACATCGGCGCTGTTGTCGAGCTGGGCCACCAGATCCACCCGGCGGTAGGCATGCACCGAGAAGTTCTGGATGGTGTCGCCGAACAACTTGCTGTTGGGCACGATGTTGCGCACGTTGTCGGGGGCCAGGATCGAGGTCACAAACATGCCGATCTCCTCCACCGTGCCGGTCACGCCGCCACCGCAGATGAAATCGCCCACGCTCAGGGGCCGGAAGATCTGCAGGAACACCCCGGCGGCGAAGTTGCCCAGCAGGCCACTCCAGGCCGCACCGATCGCCACGCCCACGCCCGCCAGCAGGGCGGCGAAGCTGGCGGTCTGAATGCCGAAGAAGCCCAGGATCGCCACCACCAGGATCACCCGCAGCAACGCCGCGAGGATGTTCAGCAGATACTTGAGAACAGTGGGGTCGAGATTGCTCTTGCCGCAGGCGCGGCGCAGCAGCCGCATGCCCAGCTGAATCAACCAGCCCCCCAGAATCCAGAGGACGATTGCGCCGGCAAGTTTAAATAAAAACGGCACAATGACGGCCGTTGCCACGGCGAGGTCGAAGTTCACAGTGCTCAAAGAGTTGGCGCCGATGATCTACTCGCCCAACCGGTCCGGTGTCAGCCCCCTCAGCACACCTGGCGATCCGGCGCACGGCCGCCGCAGCTGAGATGCTGTGGCAACGGCGCTGGATCCATGCCCCCGATCTCCCAGATCACCCCGATCTCCCCGAACCCTGCCGAGGCCCTGCGGGCGCAGATGCCCGCCCTGGCCAACAAGACCTACTTCAACTACGGGGGGCAGGGGCCCCTGCCGGAGGCCTCCCTGCAGGCCATCAGCGCCAGCTGGCGCACCATCCAGGAACTCGGCCCCTTCACCTCGGCGGTGTGGCCGTTCATCGACCAGGAAACCAGCCGGGTGCGCCGGGCCCTGGCGGCCCTCTGCGGGGTGGCCCCCCACCGCCTGGCCCTCACCGAAAACGTGAGCAGCGGCTGCGTGCTGCCCCTCTGGGGCCTGCCCTGGCAGCCGGGCGATGAACTGCTCATCGGCGACTGCGAACATCCCGGCGTGGTGGCCGCCTGCCGCGAACTGGGCCGCCGCCAGGGGCTGGAGCTGGCGGTGCTGCCCGTGCAGCAGCTCTGCCGCAACACCCCAGCCGCCCAGCTGGAGGCCGCCGTGCTGGAGAGCCTGGAGCGCAGCCTCAGCCCCCGCACCCGCCTGGTGGCGCTCTCGCATCTGCTCTGGAACACGGGTTCGCTGATGCCGATTGCGGCCGTGGCCGCTCGGCTGGGCCAGCATCCCCGCACCCCCTGGCTGCTGGTGGATGCGGCCCAATCGCTGGGATCCATCCCGGCGGCCGAGGCGGCCCAAGCCGCCGACATCTACGCCTTCACCGGCCACAAGTGGTGCTGCGGCCCCGAGGGCCTGGGCGGTGTCGCCCTCTCCGAGCGGCTGCTGCAGCAGGCCCAGCCCACCCTGATCGGCTGGCGCAGCCTGCGAAATGAGAGCGTGGCCGGCAGTGCCTGGCACGGCGATGCGCGCCGCTTCGAGGTGGCCACCTCCTGCGTGCCCCTCTGCAGCGGCCTGGCCACCTCCCTGGAGCTGCTGGCCGCCGCCGGCAGCGAGGGCGAGCGCCTGCAGCGGATACAGGCCCGCAGCCACCAGCTCTGGCATGGCCTGCAGGCGATCCCCGGGGCCAGCACCCTGCTGCCAGAGCCACCGCCGGCGGGACTGGTGAGCTTCACGCTGGAGGGAGTCAACCACCAGCCCGTCGACACGGCCGCCGCTGTGCAGCAGCTCGGGGAGCAAGCCATCTGGATCCGCCGCCTCGACGACCCCGACTGCCTGCGGGCCTGCACCCACATCACCACCACGGAGCCCGAACTCGATGCACTGCTGGACGGACTGAATCAGGTATCCGCTGGTATCAGGACATTGCCGAGCTGAAGCCCCACTGGCAGGGTGAACGAGATGGCGTGGTCTCGATGTTGCCCTTGTTCCGCAGCAGCCTGCAACGGGGCCTGGTGTGGCTGCTGATCGGCCTCCTCAGCCTGGCGGCCGTGTTGCTACCCGCCAGTGGACCGATGCTGGGCCGCGCTGGCGAGCAGCCAGACGTCCCGGCAGGGAGCCAGACCCTGCTCGTGCCTCCGGATCAAAAACCCCAGGGGCTGGTGATCCATGTGGGCCTGCGGGTTAAGAACATCTACGACCTCAGCTTGGCGGCCCAGAGCTTCATGGCCGATGGCTGGTATTGGCTCAGCTGGGGCGATGCGGTGCAGGCTGTGCTGGAGAAACTCAAGATCGAACCCACCCAGATTGTGGAGTTCACCAACGAAATCGAGCCCGCCCAGTATTCATTCAGCGAGGAACTGCCGGAGGGCATAAAGCTCGACCCCGAATCAACTCACTCCGTTTACGTGAAGTTTTCGGGTAAATTCTACATCAACGATGTTGCCCAGAAACAGGCACCTTTCGATCGCCAGCGGCTCGAGATTGCCCTCGAGGTGAAACCATCCAAACTCAGCGAAGGCAGCAACCGGATCGAACTAATCCCTGTCCCCATCAAGCAGCTGCCGATCTCCGGCGAATACACCTCCGTGAGCGGCTTCAGCCTCTCGGACACGGAGTGGAGCCGCCAAGCGGTGCACCACATCGAACCGATCAGCCAGCAAGTAGCTGCTCCCCTCCTGGGGAGCAACCAGCCAAGCGTGACCTACAGCCGCGCCACGGCCGTGTTCACCTATTCACCCGATCCATGGACGGTGTTCCTCAAGTGGTTGCTTCCACTCATCGCCGTGATGGGCATCGTGATCCTCGCGCCCTCCATCGACGGTGCCCTGGGCGATGTGCGCCTGGCCATCCCTTCGGCTGCCCTGCTCACCCTGGTAGTGCTGCATGACGGCTACAAGGCCAATTTTCCACCAGCGCCGTACATGACCTATCTGGATGAGATCTATACCTACAGTTACATTGTGTGCTTCGCCATCTTTCTGTTGTTTCTGGTAGGCACCAACGCCCACAGCCGCTCGAGCGACAGCGAACGCGAGGCTGTCACCAGCCGGGTAAACAGGCTGGACCTGATCGTGCAGGTCAGCACCATGGCCGGCTTCCTGATCGTGGCCAGCGTGGGTTGGTTTAGCTGAAAGAAGGGCCAGAAGCTTTTGCACGCCGTGCTGATGCCGCTGGCAAGGCTTCACGCCAACGGCAGAGAACAGCGGCTCTAGCAGAAAAAAGACCGACGAAGCCAAGACCCAAGCCCCATCAGGTCCAGGCTGCGGGGGTTGCCGCATCAGCCCCGATGTCCACCCGTCAACACCTGTTGCTGAGCGCCTGCGGCGCCGGCCTGAGCTGTGCCGCCATCCTCGGCGGTGGCGTGGTTCAACCCCCCGCCGATGCGGCCACAGCCACACAAAAGGCCTCTCCCTTTGCCGAGGCCAAGGATGAAACCAGCGCCAGCGTGAGGCAGGGCTTGGATGACATGGCCGGCACCAAGGCCGCCGGCAGCAGCAAGAGCTCTCCCTTCGCCGGGGCCAAGGAAAGCGATGCAGACAGCCACTCCCACCTGCAGGCCCGGCGGGAGCGGCTGTGGTGGCTGCTGTTGCCGGTGGGCCTGGCTGCCGTGAGCTATGGAGCCCTTAGGGCCCAGGAGGGGGATGGGGAGGGCTGAGCCCCCGCCATCCACTCCCTGATGGCCGCTCCGCTCAGTTGGAGCGGCCCTCCAGCAGATGGCGCTGCACCCAGCCGGCCAGCAGCCCCCCCACGATCGGCGCCAACCAGAACAGCCACAGCTGGCCGATGGCATCGCCCCCCACCCACAGGGCCACGCCGGTGCTGCGGGCCGGATTCACCGAGGTGTTGGTAACCGGAATGCTGATCAGGTGGATCAAGGTGAGCGAGAGGCCGATCGGCACGCCGGCCAGATCCTTGATCGCATCCTTGTGGGTGGCCCCCAGGATCACCAGCAGGAACACAAAGCTGAGCACCACTTCGATCACCAGGGCCGAGATCAGCCCGTAGCCCCCGGGGGAGTGGGCGCCGAAACCGTTGGTGGCCAGGGGGTTCGAACCGGAGAGCTCAAAGCCGGCACGGCCGCTGGCGATGCCGTAGATCAAGCCACCGGCGATCACGCCGCCCAGCACCTGGGCCACGATGTAGGGCAGCAACTCCGAGCCGCGGAAGCGACCGCTGGCCCAGAGACCGAAGCTCACGGCCGGATTGATGTGGCAACCGGACACATGACCGATGGCGTAGGCCATGGTGAGCAGGGTGAGGCCAAAGGCCAGGGCAACCCCCAGAAAACCAAGCCCGAGGGGGTTGGAATCGGCCTGGGCATAGGGAAACACGGCAGCCAGAACGGCACTGCCGCAGCCACCGAACACCAGCACGAAGGTGCCAATCAGCTCAGCCAGGAATCTCCTGGACATGGGTTGAACCTGCGCCATGAAATCGCCACGCCAGCAAAACTCTCCGGCACCGTAGCCGTTGCAACCGCGGCCGCAAACAACAGCCGCCCAGACGACATCTTCGCCGCGAAAAAACGGCAATGCCGCATCATTCCGGCAGCCGAAGCTGGTGATCAGCGGGCCAGCGCCCGCAGGGCCTTCTCCGCTTCCTCCCGGTCGTCGAAATGGATGCGCCGGCTGCCGAGGATCTGGTAGTCCTCGTGGCCCTTGCCGGCGATCAGCACCAGATCCTCCGGACTGGCCGCCGCGATCGCGCTGGCGATGGCCTGGGCCCGGTCGGCTTCCACCCGCACCGCGGTGCCAGCGGGGATGCCGGCCAGCACGTCGTCGAGGATGCGCTGGGGGTCTTCGCTGCGGGGGTTGTCGGAGGTCAGCACCACCTGATCCGCCAGCCGGGCGGCTATCGCCCCCATCTGGGGACGCTTGCTGCGATCGCGATCACCGCCGCAGCCGAACACGCAGATCAGCCGCGCCTGGGTGAAGGGCCGGCAGGCGTTGAGGGCGCTCTCCAGGCCATCGGGGGTGTGGGCGTAGTCCACCAACACCGCCGGGCCGCGCTGCGCACCGCTCAGCGGCACCCGCTCCATGC
>RGNC01000105.1 GCA_010029175.1 Synechococcaceae bacterium WB8_1B_136
GCAGCATCGCCGCCGCCCAGGGCAACACCGCCGGCTGGCTGGAACGCAACCGGCGGGTGGTGCAGCGCTACCAGGCCCTGGTGCGCTCCGCCGCCACCCTCGATGCCCTGGTGGAACAGGAAGTGAGCAGCGGGCTCAAGGGCACCCCCAAACCAACGGAACCACTCTGAACCGCGGCGCAGGCCAGCTCTGACAAGCTGGGCGCACCTTTTGTGGCTCCATGGCGCGCTTCGGCCTCTCTGCCCTCCGGTCGCTGTTGTCGGGCAGGAGTGCCCGCCGTGCCGCCGGCCGCCCCTGGAGCGCCCCCGCCGCCAGCTGGAGCCGCGCCCTGGGGCTGGGCTGGGACAAGCCCTACACGGTGCGCTACGCCAGCAACCTCGACGACGGCCCCAACCACGGCATGCCCCTGGGGGGCTTCGGGGCCGGCTGCATCGGCCGTGCCCCCGACGGCAGCTTCAACCTCTGGCACCTCGATGGCGGCGAGCACTGGTTCGGCACCCTGCCCGACTGCCAGTTCGCCCTGTTTGAGAGCAATGGTGAGCAGCGCCGCGCCCACGCCCTGGCGGTAAAACCCCAAGCCGATGCCTCCCGCCCGGAGGCCGGTGAACCCCTGAGCGCCTGGAGCTGGTACCCCGCCAGCACCCCCGAGCAGTCCACCGGCACCTACGCCGCCCGCTATCCCCTTAGCTGGAGCAGCTATGAGGGCGTGTTCGACGCCCAGGTGCGCTGCGAGGCCTTCAGCCCGATCCTCCCCGGCGACTACCAGCGCAGCAGCTATCCGCTGGCGGTGTTCCGCTGGACCCTCAGCAACCCCACGAACCGCCCCCTGGATCTCTCGCTGCTGCTGAGCTGGCGCAACACCACCGGCTGGTTCACCAACACCGATCCCGCCGCCGCCGTTCACTTCCGCGACGACGGCAGCCCCGAACACAACTACGTGCCCGCCATCGGCAGCAGTGCGGGCCAGCGCAACCGCTGGGTGGACGAGGGCAGCCTGCGCGGCCTGCTGCTGGAGGGGGAGCGCTCCAACCCGATCGGCGAGGGGCAGGGCCAGTGGTGCATCGCCACCGAAGCTCAGCCGGGTGTGCGCATCCAGCGCTGCAGCCGCTGGAACCCCGCCGGCAGCGGCGCGGAGCTGTGGGAACCGTTCTCCCGCGATGGTTCGATTCCCGACAGCAACAACGACCGGGCCAGCGGCGCCAGCGATCCCGCCAGCGCGGCCCTGGCGGTGCGGTGTCACCTGGAGCCAGGCCAGTCGATCGAGATCCCCCTGGTGATCTGCTGGGATCTGCCGGTGA
The DNA here is from genome assembly GCA_010029175.1 of Synechococcaceae bacterium WB8_1B_136. Taxonomy (GTDB): domain Bacteria; phylum Cyanobacteriota; class Cyanobacteriia; order PCC-6307; family Cyanobiaceae; genus Vulcanococcus. Next base: position 1,299 of record RGNC01000105.1, read on the forward strand.
CGGCCTTCGCCACGGGCACCCGCGCCCTGCGCCGCTACACCGACTTCTTTGGCGATGGCGGCGACAACGCCGCCGCCCTGGCCGCCGAGGCCCTGAGGGACTGGCGCAGCTGGCACCAGCAGATCGAGGCCTGGCAGCGGCCGGTGCTGGAGCGCACGGATCTGCCCGAGCCCCTGCGCATGGCCCTGTTCAACGAGCTCTACGACCTGGCCTCGGGCGGCACCCTCTGGACCGCCGGCTCCAGTGCCGATCCCGTGGGCCGCTTCGGTGTGCTCGAGTGCCTCGACTACGCCTGGTACGAGAGCCTCGATGTGCGGCTCTACGGCTCCTTCGCGCTGCTGCAACTCTGGCCGGAGCTCGACAAGAGCGTGCTGCGCAGCTTTGCCCGCGCCATCCCGGCCGCCGATCCCACACCGCGGCCGATCGGCTGGTATTTCACCCAGGGCAAGGGCCGCGTTGAGGCCCCCCGCAAGGTGGCCGGCGCCACCCCCCACGACCTGGGGGCGCCCAATGAGCGGCCCTGGGATGCCAGCAACTACACCGCCTACCAGGACTGCAACCTCTGGAAAGACCTGGCCAGCGACTTCGTGCTGCAGGTGTGGCGCACCTTCAAGCTGGCCCCGAATGGCGAAGACCTGCGCTTCCTGGCCGACTGCTGGCCGGCCGCGGTGCAGGCCCTGCGGTATCTGAAAACGTTCGACGCCAACAACGACGGCCTGCCCGACAACGGCGGCGCCCCCGACCAGACCTTCGACGACTGGCCCCTGCAGGGGGTGAGCGCCTATTGCGGTGCCCTGTGGATCGCCGCCCTGGAGGCGGCCTTGGCCATGGCACAGCAACTGCAGCTCGCCATGGGGCTGGATACGTCGAGCGAGCAGCGGGAATTCAGCGGCTGGCTGGAGCAATCCCGCGCCAACTTCGACCGGCTGCTGTGGAACGGCGAGTTTTACAACATCGATGCCGAGAGCGGCACGCCGGTGGTGATGGCCGATCAGCTCTGCGGCGATTTCTACGCCCGCCTGCTGGGGCTGCCCGCCGTGGTGGCCGATGAGCGAGCCCAGAGTGCCCTGAAGGCGGTGAAGGAGGCCTGCTTCGAGGGCTTCCAGGGCGGCCGGCTCGGGGTGGCCAATGGCCTGCGCCGCGACGGCACCCCCCTCGATCCCAAGGGCACCCACCCGCTGGAGGTGTGGACCGGCATCAACTTCGGCCTGGCGGCCTACTACCGCCTGATGGGCGACGCCAACACCGCCTTCGCCATCACCGGCGCCGTGGTGCACCAGGTGTATGGCGGCGGCCTGCAGTTCCGCACCCCCGAGGCCATCACCGGCGTGAACACCTTCCGCGCCTGCCACTACCTGCGGGCGATGGCGATCTGGGCCCTCTGGGCCACCCACACCGGCTGGCAGCCGATCCCCGGCGCGGAGCGGGAGGCCTGATCGTCGCCATGGCACGCCTGCTCCACCTGCTGCTGCCGCCGCCGTTGAACCGCCTCTGGGCGGCCCTGTTGGGCTGCCTGCTGCTGGCCCTGATGGCGGCACCCAGCCCGGCCATGGCCCAGATCCATGCCCACCCGGATGAGAACGGCACCCCGGTGGTGCGCAGCCTGGAGAGCCTCAGGGATCTCGACTACCAGAGCTGGCAGGCGGTGGCCTACCGCCAGGGCCCGCCCGGCGGGCCGCTGATCCTGCGGATCGTGGGCTATCCGGGCAAGGTGCGCCTTGATCACCCCACCGCGCTGCTGGTGCGCTCCGGTCGCCAGAGCTGGCAACTGCCCGACATCACCACAGCCAACCCCACCCTTGCGGCCGATGGCCGCGATGCCGCCGCCGAGTTCAACCTGGCGCCGCTGATCGACAGCCTGAGCCAGAACCGCCCCCTGCGGCTGGAACTGCCGGGGGTGTTCGTGGAACTGCCCGTACCGCCCTATGTGGTGGCGGAATGGCGCAGCCTCAGCAGCTGGACCGAGGCCAGCGCCGGCGGCCCATGATCGACGGCCCCAGCCCTCCCCCCAGCCCCTGGATGCCCTGGATGCGGCGGGCCCTGCAGCTGGCGGCCCTGGGCCGCGGCCGCACCAGCCCCAACCCCCTGGTGGGCTGCGTGGTGCTCGATGCCGCTGGCCAGCTGGTGGGTGAGGGCTTTCATCCGCGGGCCGGTGCGCCCCACGCCGAGGTGCACACCCTGCGCCAGGCCGGCGAGCGGGCCCGGGGCGGCACGGCGGTGGTGACCCTCGAACCCTGTTGCCACCACGGCCGCACGCCCCCCTGCACGGAAGCCCTGCTGGCGGCCGGGGTGCGGCGGGTGGTGGTGGCCATGGCCGACCCCGATCCACGGGTGAGCGGCCAGGGGCTGGCCCAGCTGCGGGCGGCGGGCCTGGAGCTGATCACGGGCGTCGGCGAGGCTGAAGCCCGCCAGCTGAACCGGGCCTTCATCCATCGCCTCAGCAGCGGCCGGCCCTTCGGGATCCTGAAGTGGGCCATGAGCGCCGATGGCCGCACGGCCCTCCCCAACGGCTCCAGCCAGTGGATCAGCGGGGCTGAGGCGCGCGCCTGGGTGCATCGGCTGCGGGCCAGCTGCGATGCCGTGATCGTGGGCGGCGGCACCGTGCGGGCCGACGATCCCCTGCTCACCTCCCGCGGCCAGCGCCAGCCCGAGCCGCTGCGGGTGGTGCTGAGCCGCGGCCTGGAGCTGCCTGAAACGGCCCAGCTGTGGGATCAGGGCCCCGCCCCCACCCTTGTGGCCCATGGCGCTGGCGTGAGTGCCCAGCGGCGCTCGCTGCTGGATGCCCGGCGGGTGGAGCGGCTGGTGCTGGACCCCTGCGGCCCGCGGGCACTTCTGGAGGAGCTGGCCCGGCGGGGCTGCAACCAGGTGCTGTGGGAATGCGGCCCAGACCTGGCGGCTGCGGCGATCCGCGAGGGCTGCGTGCAGCAGATCACCTCGGTGATGGCGGCCAAGCTGCTGGGGGGCAACGCCGCCCGCACGCCCCTGGGGGATCTGCAGCTGATCGATGTGAACGCGGCGGAGCCATGGCCGCAGCAACGGCTTCAGCGCCTCGGCCCTGACCTGCTCTGGACGCTCTCGGCCTGAAGGCTCGTCAGGGTGCACGGTTCAGGGTGCACGGTCAGCCTCCTCCACCTCCTGTTCCACCCCCTGCACCGTGTAGCGACTGATCAGCAGGCCCATCACCACCGCCAGGTAGATGGTGCCGGCCACGGAGACGGTCACGCTGGCGATCTGCGCCGGAGGCGTCACGGGATAGATGTCGCCGAAGCCCACGGTGGTGAGGCACACAAAGGCGAAGTAGTTGAGCCGCATGAAATCCAGCTGCCACACCAGCTCGGTGCGGTCGGCGCTGAGGTGATCGCTTAGCAGGGAGGTGCTCGGCATGCCGTGCACGCTGCCGAAGCTGCCGCTGGTGATGGTTTCCAGGGCGCTGAACAACAGGCCGGCCGTGAGACCCATCAGCAGGTACCCCGCCAGCGCCCCCATCAGCACCCGACCGTTCACCACGCGCTCGAAGGCCAGGCCGCGCACCAGCCGCAGGGTGCTCCAACCCACAAACGCGGTCCACAGCACCAGCAGGGTGATGCCGGTGCTGATCAGGGCCAGGGGGGTGAGATACCAGAGCAGCCCGGACACCAGGGCCGCCAGGCCCAGGGCGATGTAGAGGCGGCGGGGCCAGCCGGCGAAGGGCACCTGGCCCAGGGGCTGCCCCAGCCCCCGGATCATCACCAGGGGCAGCAGGTTGTAGCCGATCGAGCCCAGGCGGTTCCAGCCGTTGGGGAGGGCAAAGCTGGCCATCAACAGCACACACAGCACCAGCAGCCGCCGGTAGCAGATGTGGCGGCGCCGCAGGGCTGGCGAGTCGGGCGGCACGGGGGCGGAGAGTGGCAATCGGGTGTTCCGATTGTGGGGCGAATCAGCGCCCCTGGCCCCCCAACCGCTCACCGAAACAGAGACAACTGATCCACTGGAGTGGGATCTCCACCCACCAGCTCCCACCCCTGCGGATCCCAGCCCGCCATCAACGGCTGCAGGGCCCGCAGGGCCGGCCCATCGGCGGGGGCCATCCAGGCCTCCTCCAGCCCATCGGGAATCAGCACGGGCATGCGGTTGTGCAGCGGGGCGATCAGGGCGTTGGGCGCCGTGGTGAGCACGCAGCAACTCTCCAGCTCACTGCCATCGGGGCCGATCCAGCGATCCCACACCCCCGCCAACCAGAACAGGCCCCGATCACGGCGGCGGATCAGCCGGCCCTTCTCGTAGAAGCCATCGGCCGGCAGCAGGCAGCGGCGATGGCGCCAGGGCCCACGGAAGCTGGCCTTCTCCGCCACCGTTTCACTGCGGGCATTGAACGGGCGCTGGCCGGCGCCATGGCGGCCCAGGGGATCCTTGCTCCACTCCGGCAGCAGGCCCCAGAGCATCAGCGCGGGGCCGATCTGGCCATGCTCCTGGCGCAGCACCAGCACCGGATCCCCTGGCTGCACCAGCGGCCGGGGGGCGTAGTGGGCGGCCAGTCCAGCCGGCAGCTCACCCCCCAGGCGGGGCAGCAGCCGATCGATGGCGGCGGTGAGGGCAAAGCGGCCGCACATGCAGGCGTGGGGGCTGGTGGCGGAGGCGTTCGGTTGTCACCCCCGCGCAAACGAGGTGCGACGCCTAGTTTGGGCCCATTCAGCTCTTTGCCGCATGGCCATCCGCCAGGACGACAGGCCTCCCAACAGGCGCTTCGGCATCATCAACCTGGTGCTGATCGGCTTTGGTGTGCTGCTGCTGTTCAGCAGCTTCCTGCCGAATCAGGCCATGCAGCAGGTGCCGCGGGTGCCCTATTCGCTGTTCATCAACCAGGTGGACGACGGCAACGTGAAGCGGGCGTACATCACCCAGGAGCAGATCCGCTACGAGCTCAACAACGCCGAAGAGGGCGCCCCATCGGTGCTGGCCACCACGCCGATCTTCGACATGGATCTGCCCCAGCGCCTGGAGCAGCACGGAGTGGAGTTCGCCGCCGCGCCACCGCAGAAGCCCAGCTTCATCACCACAGCCCTGAGCTGGGTGGTGCCACCGCTGATCTTCATCCTGGTGCTGCAGTTCTTCGCGCGCCGCTCCATGGGCGGCGCCCAGGGGGCGCTGAGCTTCACCAAGAGCAAGGCCAAGGTGTACGTGCCCGACGAGGAGTCGCGGGTCACCTTCGCCGATGTGGCCGGCGTGGATGAGGCCAAGACCGAACTCACCGAGATCGTCGACTTCCTCAAATCGCCGGAGCGCTACACCGCCATCGGCGCCCGCATCCCCAAGGGTGTGCTGCTGGTGGGCCCGCCCGGCACCGGCAAGACCCTGCTCTCCAAGGCGGTGGCCGGAGAGGCGGGCGTGCCCTTCTTCATCATCAGCGGCTCCGAGTTCGTGGAGCTGTTCGTGGGCGCCGGCGCCGCCCGGGTGCGCGATCTGTTCGAAGAGGCCAAGAAGAAGGCTCCCTGCATCATCTTCATCGACGAACTCGATGCCATCGGCAAGAGCCGCGCCGGCTCGATGGGCGTAGTGGGCGGCAATGACGAACGGGAGCAGACCCTCAACCAGCTGCTCACCGAAATGGA
>RGNC01000106.1 GCA_010029175.1 Synechococcaceae bacterium WB8_1B_136
GCTGATCGCCGCCACCCCCAATCCGCAACAGTGCATCTATGCCGCGATGCACCAGGACTACTCCGAGGGTTTCGTGGCGGCTGATCGCGCCGACTGGCCCGATGAGACCAGGGCCGGCGAGATCTGCGTGAAGCGGTTGCTGGCCGGCGAACGCGGCCACTACGGCCCGCTGGAACATGCCCAGATCGTGCTGAACGTGGGCTGGTTCCCCCATTCGGTGATGCAGCAGGCCCGCACCCACCGGGTGGGGGTGAGCTTCGATGTGCAGTCGATGCGCTACACCGGCGATCGCATCTGCCGGGCTGCCCGGGGCGAACTGGAGCTGGAGGAGGTGTTCTACCTGCGGCCAGCCGGCAGCTACAGCGATCGGCAGGGCAAGAAATACAGCTACAGCGAGGAGCAGCGGGCCAAGGATCTGCAGCTGTGCCAGAGCGCCGCTGCGCGCTATGCCGAGCTGCTGGAGGCCGGCTTCGCCGAGGAGCATGCCCGCGGCATCCTGCCGTTCGACTACCGCCAGCACTTCGTGGTGAGCTTCTCGCTGCGGGCCTTCCTGCACTTCATGGACCTGCGGGCCAAGCTCGACGCCCAGGAGGAGATCCGCGTGCTCTGCGATCTGCTCTGGCCCCACTTTGTGGGCTGGGCCCCTGAAATCGCCGCCTGGTACGAGAAGAGCCGACTGCACAAGGCAAGGCTCGCGCCCTAGCGCCAGCTGGCCAGGGTCTCAGACCTTGGCCAGGGTGACGCGCTCCGGCTGGTGCTGGTATTTGCCCTCGCGATCGCGGTAGGTGGTTTCGCAGGGATCACCCTCGAAGAACAGCAGCTGGCAGATGCCCTCATTGGCGTAGATGCGGCAATCGGCTCCGGAGGAGTTGCTGAACTCCAGGGTGAGGTGCCCCTCCCAGCTGGCCTCGGCAGGGGTGGTGTTCACGATGATCCCCAGCCGGGCATAGGTGCTCTTGCCCAGGCAGATCACCGTGATGTTGGGCGGCACCCGCATCTTCTCGAGCGCCACCCCCAGGCCATAGGAGTGGGCCGGCAGGATGAAGTAGGCACCATCCGCGTCGTCGTGCAAGGGGGCCGGCTCCAGGTTGGCGGGATTGAACCGCTTCGGGTTCATCACCGTGCCGGGCACGTGACGGAAGATCAGGAATTCCCTGGCGGAGAGCCGCAGGTCGTAGCCGTAGGAGGAGCAGCCGAAGCTCAGCACCGGTTGGGCGCCGTTGTCCGGATCGAGATGGCGCACCAGCTTCGCCTGGAAGGGCTCGAGCATGCCCGCAGCGGCCTGCTCCTTGATCCAGCGGTCGTTCTTGAGCATTTCAGAACCCTCGACGCAGCTCGGTCACCTGGTCGGCCATGGCCATCAGAGCAGCCGGCATCGACGGCCCCGTGAGGATCACATCCACGTGGGACGGCCGCCGCTCGAGCGTGGTGGTGACCTCCTCCGCAGGCAGGTAGCCCAGCTCCACCGCCAGCCCCAGCTCATCCAGCACGAGCAGATCCAGCTGACCAGCCAGCAACTGGTCGCTGCTGTAGGCCCACACCTCCCCCACCGCCTGCCGCTCGGCCGCGCTGATGGGGGCGTCCGTCGCCGGTTCCGCCAGGCAGGTGGTCACTGCCGGGCGCAACCACTGCAGGCGGCCGCACAGCCAGAGGCTGCGGGCCAGACCCTGATCCACGCCCCCCTTGAGGAACTGGCTGATCAACACCCGGCTGCCCAGGCCCGCACTGCGCAGGGCCTGGCTGAACACACCACTGAAGCTGCCTCGAAAGGGCGCGGTGTGGATCTGCAGCAGCCCCTCCTGCTGGGCCGCCAGGCGCAGGCTGCGGGGCGCAGCAACCGGCTGTTGCCAGGAGGATGGCGCCGAGGCGAGGGGCCGCACGGTCCCGGCACTGGGCCTGGGCTGGTGCTTGATCAAGCTCGCCGCCATGCTCACCGTCATCGGGGGCTCAGACCACCGCGTGAAAGCTGAATGTAGCGGTGTCGAGCCACGCGGCAAGCCGCAGCCACTACCTGTAGTGGAAACACCCGTACCATCAGGACCACCCGCCACCAGCCCCGCCGCCATGACCTCCCTGCCCCTGCGGCGCGATGGCCGCACGGCCCCCGAGCTGCGCCCAACCCGCTTCAGCTGGGATCCGATGGGCTTTGCCCTCAGTTCGGTGACGGTGCACACCGGCCGCACGGCGGTGATCTGCAGTGTCTGCCTGGAGGAGGGGGTGCCGAAATGGCGGCAGGGTTCGGGCCGGGGCTGGCTCAGTGCCGACTACCGCCTGTTGCCGGCCAGCACCCCCAGCCGCCAGCCGCGGGAGTTGATGAAACTCTCGGGCCGCACCCAGGAGATTCAGCGCCTGATCGCCCGCAGCCTGCGGGCCTGCCTGGATCTGGAGGCCCTGGGGGAGCGCAGCCTGCAGATCGACTGCGACGTGCTGCAGGCCGATGCCGGCACCCGCACCGCCTCGATCACCGGGGCCTGGGTGGCCCTGGCCCTGGGGCTGCGGCGCCTGGAGGACCGCGGCCTGCTGATGACCTCACCCCTGCGGCAGCAGGTGGCCGCGGTGTCTGTGGGGCTGGTGGATGGGGCGGCCCTGCTGGATCTCGACTACAGCGAGGACAGCCGCGCCGACGTGGACCTCAATGTGGTGATGGACGGGGAGCAGCGGCTGCTGGAAATCCAGGGCACCGCCGAGGGCGCCCCCTTCAGCCGCCACCAGCTGAGCGAACTGCTGGATCTGGCCGAAACGGGTCTGCGGCAACTCCAGAGCGCCCAGCGGCTCGCCCTGGACGAAGCCCCAAAATAGTGTCATCGGTTACACAGTCGCCCCAGGGCGATCCTTAGGGTCCGGCTCACCTCGCACCGCCGTCATGGTCGGCGCTACACGCGGCTTCAGCCGCTACTCCCCAAGCCCCACCACAGGCGCGAATGCCACCCTGCTGGATGTGATCCGTAGCCTCAATGGCAGCACCACGGAAACAGTGGAGCGGGGCAAAACGATCTTTTTCCCCGGTGATCCGGCCGAAAAGGTCTATCTCGTGCGCCGCGGAGCAGTTCGGCTGTCCAGGGTGTACGAATCCGGTGAAGAAATCACCGTTGCGCTGTTGCGGGAGAACAGCCTGTTCGGGGTGCTGTCGCTGCTCACGGGTCAGCGTTCCGACCGCTTCTATCACGCCATCGCCTTCACCCGCGTGGAGATGGTGACGGCCCCCGCCACCTCCGTGCGCAAGGCCATCGAGCTCGACGCCAGCGTGGGATTGCTGATGCTGCAGGGCCTCTCCTCCCGCATCCTGCAGACCGAAACCATGATCGAAACCCTCACCCACCGCGACATGAGCTCGCGCCTGGTGAGCTTTCTGCTGGTGCTCTGCCGTGATTTCGGCGTCCCCGGCAACGAGGGGATCACGATCGATCTGCGCCTGTCCCACCAGGCCATCGCCGAGGCCATCGGCTCCACCCGCGTCACGATCACACGGCTGCTGGGGGATCTGCGCAACGCCGGTCTGGTGCAGATCGACCGCAAGAAGATCACCGTGTTCGATCCGCTGGCCCTGGCCAAGCGCTTCAGCTGAGCGCAGCTGCCAGGCTGGCCGCAGGCCCTTTGCAGCCGGCGGTCACCGGCCGATACTGAGCCTCCCCGCAACCCCCTGTGTCTGGCTGGCTGCTGATCCTGGCGTTGCTGCTGCTCGGGGGGGTGCTCTCCACCCTGGGCGACCGACTTGGCACGCGGGTGGGCAAGGCGCGGTTGAGCCTGTTCAACATGCGGCCGCGCCGCACCGCCGTGCTGATCACCGTGCTCACGGGCAGCCTGATCAGTGCCATCTCGCTGGGGCTGATGCTGCTGGTGAGTGAGCGGCTGCGCACGGGACTGTTCGAACTGGATCGAATCGAGCACCGCCTGCGCGTCAGCCGCCAGGCCCTGGAACGGAGCCGCAGCGCCCTGAGCCGCAGCCAACAGGAGCTGCAGCGCAGCCAGAGCGAGCTCAGCACAGCGCGCACAGGCCGGCAGCAGGCCCGCAACCAGCTGGCCCTGGTGGAGCACCAGGCCGCTGGCCTGCGCAGCGAGCTGCGGCCCCTGATGCAGCAGCGCCGGGTGCTGGAGCAGGAGCGCGACCAGCTCAGCCGCGACATCAGCGCCAAGGACGCCGACATCAGCCGCAACCGCACCGAGCTGGCCAAGGTGACCGCCAAGATCGCCGCCGGTGCCAAAGAACTGCAGCAGCTGGAGACCAACCTGATCGCCCTGCGCCGCGGCGACGTGGTGATCAGCAGCGGCCAGCCGCTGATCACCGCCAAGGTTCAGATCCAGGATCCCGACCAGGCCAAGGACGTGATCGATGCCCTGCTGCGCCAGGCCAATCTGAACGCCTACCAACGGGTGCTCCCCGGCGAGCAGCCCAACCACCAGATCCTGCTGGTGCCCCGCAGCGACGTGGCCAAGCTGGACACGATCCTGCGCAAGCGCGGCACCTGGGTGGTGACCCTGATCTCCGCCGCCAATGTGCTCAAGGGCGAGCGGCAGGTGGTGGCCTTCCCCGACGTGCGCCCCAACAAACAGGTGATCCGGGCCGGAGAGCAACTGGCCACCACGGTGCTGGAGGGCGATGAACGCAACGCCGATCAGGTGCGCAGCCGCCTCAATCTGCTGCTGGCCGCCACGTTCACCCGTGCCCAGCGCCAGGGCTCCCTCACCGATGGCCTCCAGTTCGATGCCGCCAGCTTCAATCAGCTGGGCAATGCCCTGAGCAACCGGCCCGCTGGCCAACAGGTGCGGCTGGAGGCGGTGTCACGCCGCAACAGCGACATTGCCGATCCCGTGGTGGTGGACATCCGCGCCATCCCGAGCCAACCCTGAGATGGCGAGCCGCAACCACCAGTCCGCCGGACCCTGGGCGGCCCTCGACCCTGGCCGCAGCAAGTGCGGTCTGGTGCTCACGGACGCGGCGGGGATGGAGATCGTGGCCGCCCTAGTGCTGCCGCCGGAGGCCTGCTGGCAGCAGCTCCAGCACTGGCAGGCGAGCACCCCGCTGCAGGGCCTGGTGCTGGGCGACGGCACCGGCAGCCAGAGCTGGCAGGCGCGGCTGCCGCAGCTGGGCATGCCGGTGCTGGTGGTGGCTGAGGCTGGCACCACCCTTGCCGCCCGGCGCCGCTACTGGGAACTGCTGCCGCCCCGGGGCTGGCGGCGCCTGCTGCCGGAGGGGCTGCGCCTGCCCCCCCGCGACTGGGACGACGTGGTGGCCCAGCTGTTGCTGGAGCGCCACCTGGGCCATGGGCTCAGGCGAAGGCCCGGGGTGGATCCAACCCGGGTTCAGAACTTCGCCCGCACCGTGAAGGCGTAGTCGCCGCCGGGCTCCAGCTGATAGTCGGCCTTGAGCAGGAAGCGCAGCAGCGCATCCTGGATCAGGGCTCTGCCCAGGGAGGGCTCCACCTGCAGCTCGCCGCGAGCAAAGCACCAGCTGAAGGTCCAGTGGAAGCCACCGGCACTCACCTCCCCCTCCAGCAGCCGCTGGCTAAAGCTCTGGTGCAGCACCCGCAACTGGGCTGTGGTGGCGGGAAGGCGGCTCACGGGGCCATGGAGGGGGAGGAGGTGTCCTGCAACGCCGCGGCGGCTGGCGCCACAAAGGCATTCAAGCGATTGCCAGCACGCTCCAACCCCAGGCGCTGGATCAGCGTGATGCCATCCAACACCTCCTCCAACACCTGCTCGAGCACGGGCTGATCCGCCGGCGAAAACCGACCCAACACATGTCCCACGGTGCGGCGCTTGCGCTCCTCAGGGTTCAGGGCCGGCGCGCCGATGCCGATGCGCAAGCGGGGAAAGGCCTCACCACCCAGGTGGGCGATGGTGCTGCGCAGGCCGTTGTGGCCGCCCGCGCCCCCGGAGGCCCGCAGCCGCAGCCGCCCCAGGGGCAAGTCCATGTCGTCCACCAGCACCAGCATCTGGCTGGCCTCCAGGCCATACCAGTCGAGCGCGGCGCGGATCGAACGGCCGCTCTCGTTCATGTAGGTCTGCGGCATCAACAACCGCAGGCGACTGGAGCCCTGGCCGATCTCCGCCAGCAGGCCGTGCAACTTGGCCTGGTTTCGGAAGCTGGCACCGGAGCGGGACGCCAGCCGCTCCAGGGCCATGAAGCCCACGTTGTGACGCGTGCCGGTGTACTTATCGCCGGGATTGCCCAGGCCCACCAGCAGATGCAGCGGCGGGCTGGCCGTTGTTGTCATGGCCAGGGTCAGCTGGCCGGAGCCGTGGAGCCTGGCTCGGCCCCAGCGGCAGGGGAATGCTCTGCAGGCGAAGCATCAGCTCGGGCCAGTTCGCTGCTGGGCAGGTCAGCGCTAGGGAGTTCGGCGCTGGTGAGTTCAGCAGTGGAGGTGTCGGCGCTGGCCACCTCGGCCTCCACGCTGTCGACCGCCCTGCGGAACTCCTGCTCAAATTCCCTGGAGGCCGACTGAAAACCCTTGAGCGTGCGCCCAAGGGTTTTGCCCAGCTCGGGCAAACGCTTCGGGCCGAACACCAGCAGGCCGATGGCTGCAATCACAGCCAGCTCAGGCAGGCCGATCCCGAAGACGTTCATCGCAACAGCCGGCTCAGTTGATGCCGTTCCAGTTCACAGTGATGCCGTCGAGCAGCAGCGACTTGTTGTACAGCTGCAGGATCACGAGCAGGAACACCAGGAACAGGGCCATGAACACGCCCATCACGGGAGTGGTACCCCAGCCCGGCACAACCTTGCCGTACTCGGAGTTCAGGGGGCGGAGCAAATCTCCCAGGCGGGTGCGTTGGGCCATGGCGGCGCGGTCCTCTCTGGCAGGGGATCGGTCTCGTTACTGTAAGGGTGCTGCGGCACCC
>RGNC01000107.1 GCA_010029175.1 Synechococcaceae bacterium WB8_1B_136
ACCCGAGCCTAGAGATCTCGCCGGGGCTGTGGCGCGCTCAGAGCTCCAGATCCAGGCTGAGTTGCCCCGGACTCTCGCGGGAGGAGCGCTGGCGGCGGCGTGGACTGGCCGTTCGGCTGGCCGTGGTGCGGGCGCTGTCGCTGCGGCCCATCTGGAACCAGCTGGCCAGGGCCTGCCGTTGCTCACCATCGAGGTCGCCCAGCTCCAGGGGGGGCGGGAAGAGGGTGCTGGTCTCCTGCCTGGTCCACTCGACCATGGCCTCGGGAAAGCGTCCGCTGCCGAACGGGGTGAGGTCGTCCGGGAGCACCGCCAGGTCATCGAGCAGGGTCGCCTCCATCCCACGGCTGGCGCTGAGGGCCCCCAGTCGCCGCCGCCGTGCTGTCTCGTAGTCGAGGATCGGGGGCGGATAGTCGGCCATGGGTGGCGGAGCCCCCAGCTGGTCGTTGGTGAGACCGGCCAGTTCCGGCAGCCACTTGCGAATGAACAGCCCCTGGGGGTCGCAGCGGTCTACCGCCAGCTGCCCCGGGTTGTAGATGCGGCTCCAGGCCCGCTGACCTCTGGAGGTCACCCCCGCCTGCATGGCCCACTGGTAGTGGTCGATCGGGCAGTCGCCATCGATCAGATGGCGCATGAAGTGCAGGGCCCCATAGCGCCAGTCGATGCCGGCCAGATTGGCCAGAAAGCTGGCGTAGATGGCGCGACTGCGGAAGTTCAGCTCCCGCCAGCCCCCCTCGGCCCGCAGACAGCGGGCGGCGGCATCCACGATCGGGAAGCCGGTGCGACCCTCGCGCCAGGCGCCATACAGCTCCTCGTCGAACGGATAGGGCTCGGCGTCGTGGTGACGCCACAGGGAGCGCAACTCCAGCTGCGGCAGATAGCGGAAGCGCTGGGTGATGGCGGCGGCCCAGCGCAGCCGGCTGGCCAGCTGCAGGGCGCTGCGGCCCAGGCGCCCGTCGCCGGCCCCCGCCAGGGGAGCCAGGCGGCGCAGGCACTCCCGCGGCGAGATCACACCGAACTTCAGGTAGGGGCTCAGCCCGGTGGTGACCCGTGCCGACGGATAGCTCAGCTCCCAGAAATAGCTGCGGGCAGCAGGACCCTCGCAGAACTGATCCAGCAGCTGGCGTGCGGCAGCGGTCCCACCCCGGGGGATGGGTTTGCCGTCGTGCACCAGGCCCAGGTCGTGCAGTTGGGGCACCGGCAGGTCTGGCAGGGCCGGAGAGGCTGGTGGCACCACCAGCTGCCTGGGCTCGGGATGGGGCGCCGCCGCCATGGCGCCGTGCCACTGTCGCCGCCAGGTTCCATGGCTGAGCAAGTCGCCGCAGGCGCCGGCGGGTTCGATCCAGTGGATGGGGATTCCCTCCGCCGCCATCAGCCGGTTCACGCGGGCATCGCGCACGCGCCCCACCAGGCGTTCGCTGTCGGTGTGGGCGATCACCCGGTCGGCCCCGCTGGCCCGCACCAGTTGCAGCAGTTGCTGGGCTGGCTCACCACGCCGCACCAGCAGCCGGCCCCCCCGGCGCCGCAACTCGCCATCGAGGCAGCGCAGGTTCTCCAGCAGAAACGCCACCCGTGCCACAGCGGTTTCCGGGTGAAACAGCAGTGCGTCGTCGAGGATGAAAAACGGCAGAACTGCACCGAGCTGGCTGGCCTGATGCAGGGGTTCATGATCCGCCAGGCGCAGATCACGCCGGAACCACACCACGCTTCCAGGCATCTTGCTGCTCAGCCTGCTGCCATCCTGGCGAGAGATCGATGCAGATGGCCTTGCCGATCTGGCCGGTTGGGTGTGACAATGCAGAAGTTGCATAAGTGTTGGTCTGATGCTCACTGGAGCTGAATTGCTTGCCAAGGTCAAGGATCTCGGTGACGCGAGCAAATCCGACATCGTTCGCGCCTGTGGCTACGTCTCCACCAAAAAAGACGGCAGCGAGCGTTTGAACTTCACCGCCTTCTATGAGGCCCTTCTCAATGCCAAGGGCGTTGAGTTCGGTGGAGCTGCCGCCAAGGTGGGTAAAGGAGGCCGCAAGCTGAGTTTCACCACCAAGGTCCAGTTCAACGGCAATCTGATGGTGGGCAAGGCCTACACCGCCCTGCTCGACCTCAAGCCCGGCGATGAATTCGAAATCAAGCTGGGCCGCAAGCAGATTCGTCTGGCGCCTCTGGGTTCCAGCGACGACGAAGAGTGAGGGCCACGGCTTCCGCCACCCGGAGGCCATCAATGCCCGCCGAGAGGATGCCGCCGGCATAGCCGGCGCCCTCTCCCGCGGGGTAGAGCCCAGCGGTGTTCACGCTCTCGAATGCATCGTCCCGCGGCAGGCGCACAGGGCTTGAGGTTCGTGTCTCCACTCCGGTGAGCATGGCGTCGGCCATGGCATAGCCGGGGATGGTGGCGGCGAAGGCCGGCAGGGCTTCCCGCAGGGCCTCAATCACGAACTCTGGCAAGCTCGCTGACAGATCCGTGAGATGCACGCCAGGCGCATAGGAGGGCTGCACCTTGCCCACGGCGCCGCTGACCATTCCCGCCAGGAAGTCGCCCAGCCGCTGCCCCGGGGCCGCGTAGGTTCCACCCCCCAGCGCAAAGGCTTTGGATTCCCAGTGGCGCTGAAAGGCCATGCCGGCCAGGGGGTCGCCGGGCCAGGCGCCATGAGCTTCCACATCGGCCGGCTCGATGTTCACCACGATGCCGCTGTTGGCGTTGCGTTCATTGCGGGAGTGCTGGCTCATGCCGTTGGTGACCACCCGCCCCTCCTCTGAGGTGGCGCCCACCACCAGCCCCCCCGGGCACATGCAGAAGCTGTAGACGCAGCGTCCATTGCTGGCGTGGTGCACCAGCTTGTATTCGGCTGCCCCCAGCCGCGGGTGGCCGGCGCAGTCGCCCCAGCGGGCCTGATCGATCAGGGGCTGGGGATGCTCGATGCGAAAGCCCACCGAGAAGGGCTTGGGCTCCATGGCCACCCCCTGGTCCCGCAGGGTGGTGAAGGTGTCGCGGGCGCTGTGGCCCACCGCCAGCACCACCTGATCCGCCGCCAGCCTGGTGGCGTCGGTCAACACCACACCCGTCACCCGCCGCCGGCCGTCGCGCTCGTTGATCTCCAGCCGCTCCACCCGGCTCTTGAAGCGGATCTCGCCCCCGAGGGCCTCGATCTGGGCCCGCAGACCCCGCACCACCGTGGCCAGCTTGAAGGTGCCGATGTGGGGCCGATGCAGCCAGAGGATGTCGGGATTGGCCCCGGCTGCCACCAGTTCCTCCAGCACCTTGCGGCCGCGGTGGCCAGGGTCGCGCACCTGGCTGTAGAGCTTGCCGTCGGAAAAGGTGCCGGCACCGCCTTCGCCGAATTGGGCATTCGATTCGGGATTGAACGGTGAGGTGCGTTTCCAGAAGCCGAAGGTGTCGGCACTGCGCTCCTTCACCGGCTTGCCCCGCTCCAGCAGCAGCGGCCGCAAGCCCATCTGGGCCAGCAGCAGGGCGCAGAAGTAGCCGCAGGGGCCAGCACCGATCACGATCGGACGGGGCAGCGCCCCCGAGGCCAGGGCTGCGTTCAGCTCCGCCGGGGCCCGGGTCACCAGCTGATAGCTGTTGTCGGCAGCGGGCACCAGGTGCGGATCGTTCCGGAACCGCCGCAGCAGCTGCTGTTCGAGGGCCGGGTCGAGGCCAATCTCCACGCTGTAGGCCAGGCGGATGTCGCGTTTGTTGCGGGCATCCACGCTGCGCTTCACCACCCTCTGCTGGAGCAGTTGCGCGGCGGAGAGCTTCAGGCGTTTGCAGATGGCCGGGGCCAGGTCGGCATCGCTGTGGTTGAGCGGGAGCTTGAGTTCGTTCAGCCGCAGCACCCTGGCGCTCCTTTGCCCCTGGGTGTATTCCAGCACCGCAGTGGCGGGGCTGCCGCCGCCGCGGCGCGCAACGAAGGGTGTGCAGTCGCGTCCATCGCCGGCGCCGCCTGTCAGCGTGTCGCCAGGGCCTTCTGCCGACGTCGATGTCGCTCACCCACTGCCCCCTCTGCGTTGGCTTGGCGCTGCTGAGCGTGGTGCGCGCCGCGGCCCATCTGCTGCTGCTGTGGACCTGGCGCGGCCAGCCGCGGCCGCTTGCTCTGCAGGCCGTTTAGGGTCCAGCCCTGGCCGAGGGGATCACGATGCACGCCACCTACACCGGCGCCAATGGCTGGCTGCTGGAGTTCGGCGCGCTGCGGGTGCTGGTGGATCCCTGGCTCACCGGGCCCCTGGAGTTTCCCCCGGGTGCCTGGTTCTTTCGCGGTGAGCTGCCCCGGAGCCAGCCCGCCCCGGAGGCCGTGGATCTGTTGCTGCTCACCCAGGGACTGCCGGATCACTGCCATCCCCCCAGCCTGGCCCTGCTGCCCAAAACGTTGCCGGTGGTGGGCTCTGCCAGCGCCGCGGCGCGTGCGCGGCAACTGGGCTTTGCGGCCGTCACGGCCCTGCGGCCCGGGGACCGGCATCGCCACGGCGAGCTCAGGATCACAGCCACCGCCGGGGCACCGGTGCCCCAGGTGGAGAACGGCTACCTGCTGGAGCATCCGGCCGGGCGCCTCTACCTGGAACCCCACGGCTTTCTGCCGGCTGATCTGCCCGCCCAGCCGCTCGATGCGGTGATCACCCCGGTGGTGGACCTGGGGTTGCCCCTGGCCGGTGCCTTCGTGCGGGGCCGCGAGGTGCTGCCCAGATTGGTGGAGCGCTTCAGCCCGCGCACCGTGCTGGCCAGTACCACCGGTGGCGATGTGGCCTTCTCCGGCCTGCTCACCCGGATCCTGTGGCAGCAGGGCAGTCCGGCCGAGGCGGCCCGGCAGCTTCAGGCCAACGGTGCCGAGGGCTGCAGCCTGATCAACCCGGTGCCCGGTGAGCGCTACACCCTCAGCACCGGCTGCTCGCGGGGCGGTGCCTAACGGGGCACTGCCTGGTTGGAGAACCCCTGGTTGGACAGCTCCTGCTCGATGGCCGCCACCCGCAGCCGGGTGTTGAGCACGGCGTCGGGGTTGAGGCTGATGGAGTCGATCCCCTCGGCCACCAGGAATGCGGCGAACTCGGGGTGATCGCTGGGGGCCTGGCCACAGATGCCGATCTTGCGGCCGCAGCGCTTCGCCGTCTGAATCGCCATGCGGATCATCGCCTTCACCGTGGCGTGGCGCTCGTCGAACAGGTCGGCCACCAGGGCCGAATCGCGATCGAGCCCCAGGGTGAGCTGGGTGAGGTCGTTGGAGCCGATCGAGAAGCCATCAAAGCGCTCGGCGAAGGCCTCGGCGCCGATCACGTTGCTGGGCAGTTCGCACATCACGTACACCTGCAGTCCGTTCTCGCCGCGCACCAGGCCGTGGCGGGCCAGTTCCGCCAGCACCCTGTCGCCCTCCTCCGGGGTGCGGCAGAAGGGCACCATCGGGATCACGTTCACCAGCCCCATCCGCTCGCGCACCTGGCGCAGGGCCTGGCACTCCAGGCCGAAGGCCTCGCGGAAGGCCGGCGCGTAGTAGCGGGAGGCGCCCCGCCAGCCGAGCATCGGGTTCTCCTCCGCCGGCTCAAAACCGCTGCCCCCCAGCAACTTGGCGTACTCGTTGCTCTTGAAGTCGGAGAAGCGCAGGATCACCGGGCGGGGGAAGAACGCGGCGGCGATGCGGCCCATGCCCTGGGCCAGCAGATCCACGTAGTAGTCGGCGGGGTGGGCATGGCCCCGGGTGAGTTCGGCGATGGCCTGGCGCTCGCCGGCATCCGTCACCCGCTCCGGCTCCAGCAGCGCCATCGGGTGCACCTTGATGTGGTTGGCGATGATGAACTCCAGCCGCGCCAGGCCTACGCCGTCGCAAGGAATGGCCGCCAGGTTGAAGGCCTCCTCCGGATTGCCCACATTGATCAGGATCTGGGTGCGGGTGGCGGGCAGATCCCCCAGCTCGCGCTCCTCCATCCGGAAGGGCAGAGCGCCGCGGTAGACGCGGCCCTCATCGCCCTCGCAGCAGCTGGCGGTGATGGCATCGCCATCGGCGATGCGCTCGGTGGCATCTCCGGTGCCGACAATGGCGGTGATGCCCATCTCGCGGGCAATGATCGCGGCGTGGCAGGTGCGGCCGCCCTGGTTGGTGATCACGCCGCTGGCCAGCTTGAGGATCGGTTCCCAGTCGGGGTCGGTGCGCTCGGTCACGAGCAGATCCCCCGGGCTGAAGCGCTGGATTTCGGAGGGGTCGCGGATGATCCGGGCCCTGCCGCTGCTCACGGAGGCGCCGATGGCCCGCCCGCGGCAGAGCAGCTTGGCAGCGGCTCGGCTCGCCTCCTCCAGGTGCCAACTGCGCAGCACCGACGCCTTGCGGCGCGATTCCACCGTTTCCGGGCGCGCCTGGAGGATGAACAGCTCGCCGGTGCTGCCGTCCTTGGCCCACTCGATGTCCATCGGCGTCGGCATGCCCCGCCGCGCGCTGTAGTGCCGCTCGATCGCGCAGGCCCAGCGGGCCAGCTGCAGGGCGTCAGCATCGCTGATGGCGAAGCGCTGGCGCTCGGCGGCGGGCACCTCCAGGTTGCGGGTGGTGCCGGGGCCGCTGTCGGCAAGCACCATGCGGATCGCCTTGCTGCCGAGCCGTTTGCTCACGATCGGCTCGAATCCCTGTTGCAGGGTGGGCTTGAAGATCAACCATTCGTCGGGGTTCACCGCCCCCTGCACCACGTTTTCCCCGAGGCCGTAGGCGGCGGTGAGCAGCACCGCGTCGCGGAAGCCGGTTTCGGTGTCGATCGAGAACATCACCCCCGAGGCCGCCAGGTCGGAGCGCACCATGCGTTGCACGCCGATGGAGAGGGCCAGGTCGAAGTGGTCGAAGCCGTTGATCTGGCGGTAGGAGATGGCCCGGTC